>JAJYVB010000009.1:4544-26163 GCA_021792265.1 Deltaproteobacteria bacterium
TCAGCGCGCAAACGCTCCAGGACTTCGGCGCGGTGAGCGAGCAGTGCGTACTCGAAATGGCCGCCGGAGCGCTGGAACGCGCCGGCGCCGACGTGGCGATCGCCACCTCGGGCATCGCGGGCCCGCAAGGCGGCAGCCCTGACAAGCCTGTGGGAACTGTGTGCCTCGGACTAGTGGGAAACCGGATACGGCGCTCGCGCCGCTATCAGCTACGGGGCACGCGCGACTGGATAAAGCTGCTCACCTCGCAGATCGCGCTCGACTGGTTGAGGCGCTATGCGCTGGACCTGCCCTTCGGCGAATCGGCAGCCTGGCGCCGGTAGGGCCCGGAAGCGGACTTCGCCGGGCTTGCCTTTACCGCAGTGCTTTGAGCGATAATCTCTGTCGAGGCGGCTTACGCGATGCGCGCATCGAAGGATGCGCTCATGGTTGGCCGTGATTGATGGCTGGGTCAGGTTGGGCCGGCCTCAAACACGGAGTTTGCGTAGAAGGTCATGACTCAGTACTGGCCATTTTCCGCTTTGCTTCGCCGCGGCGACCTTCGCGACCGGTTGGTTGTGTCGCTGGACCTGGGCGGGCCGCGCGAAGCGCTCAAGCTGGTGGAAAGCCTGGCCCGCACCGTGGGCATGTTCAAGGTGGGCAAGACGCTTTACCGAAACGGCGGACCCGACTTGGTCCGCGAGATTCGCAAGGCGGGCGGCGAGGTTTTCCTTGACCTTAAGTTTCACGATCGCGCCGCGCTCGTGGTGCGCGCCGCCGCCGAGGCGACACGACTGGGCGTGACCATGTTCGACCTGCACCCTTCGGGCGGTCCGGAACTGGCGGAACGCACGCGCGCCGAGGTGGCGAGGGTTTGCCGCGTCGAGGGGCTGCGACGGCCCCATATACTCGCGGTTACGATGCTCACCGCGCTCGGGCGCGGAACCGACGGCGATGGACTCCAGAACGAGGGGGACCGCGTCGCTCAGCTCGCGTTGCGCGCCGAGAGCCTGGCACTGGACGGTGTATTCACATCGCCGCAGGAGGCGCCGCGGATTCGGGCGGCCTGCAGCCGCCGCTTCATCATCGTCACTTCGGCGCCTGCGCCGGTCGGGCGGTGGAACGAGTGGCCGGCGCCGGCCAGCGGCGCCATCGAAGCCCTGCGCTCGGGCGCCGACTACGTGGTCATCGGGAGCCCAATTTGGCGCTCCAGCGAACCGCAGCGCGCGCTGCGCGCGCTAATCGACGAAATGGAACGCGGCCTGCGGATGAACGGGCGCATGGGTTCTGACCGGCTTTCGAACCGCAGCGCCTGAGCCGTAGTTGGAGCGCAGGTCTCCTTCCGGCGGGTTTGGGGACGTGTGACAGTTCACTGGCCAACCTAACGCACGTTCGCGCGCCGGTTTGTCATCGCCTGCCCTGTCGGTTAGGATGACTTGAGGTTCGTGTATCCGGCCACAACCAGGCGTAGAACACTCGGTTGGGCTCAAGTTTCAAAGCAGGCTTGGTGGAGTGCTAAGCATCCTCGGTTGGCTTTTCGCGCTCGCCGTTGGGGCGGGTTTCGTCGGTTCGCTTTCGGGTCTGGGCGGCGGCGTGTTCATCGTGCCGGGCCTGGTTCTCCTGGCGCATGTACCAATGTACGCAGCGGTGGGGGCGAGCCTTATCTCGGTGGTTGCCACCAGCGCGGGTGCCAGTGTCGCCTTCGTGCGCGACGGCTGGACCAACCTGCGCGTCGCGATGGTTTTGGAATGCGCCACGGTTACGGGAGCGGTAAGCGGCGCCTATCTTGCCGGCTATCTGCCGCCCTGGGTCCTGGAATTGCTGTTCGCGGTGATGATGCTGCAGTCGGCGTATTTTTCGTTGACGAAGCAGGACACCGAACTGCTGTCCGAAAGCGACAAGCTGTGCTCTTGGCTCAGGCTCGGCGGCGAAATCCCGGATGCCGGCGGCCAGTCGTTGCACTACGGAGTCGCCAACATCCCGGGCGGTGCCGCGCTGATGGTGTTGGCTGGGATCATGTCGGGACTGCTGGGGATCGGATCGGGTGCGCTTAAGGTAATGGCGATGGATTACTTGATGCGCCTGCCGCTCAAGGTGTCGAGCGCCACGAGCAATTTCATGATCGGCGTCACGGCGGGAGCCGGCGCATTGGTGTTTCTGGCGCGCGGAGCGGTACCGGGCGCGATCGCCGCACCGGTCGCGCTGGGAGTGACCGGGGGTGCACTTGTGGGCAGCCGTATCCTGCCCTACGCCAATGTCCGTGCACTGCGGATGATGTTCGTCGTCATCCTCGTGCTGATCGCCGTCGAGATGGGATGGCGTGCCATGTCCGGGCTGTAGCATGGTGGAACCCCAGGAAAAAACGCTGGAAGAGCTGCACCAGTCCGAAGCGGTGCTCGAGGAAGAGGATCGGATCCTCAGAGTATGGACGCCGGTCCTGCTGCGCTCAATTCTGATCGTTAGCGCGATCGTTCTGGTCATCGGCCTGTTTAAGATGGCGGCGCAGTCGCCCAACGCTTACGTTGGCCGCTTCCGGCGCATCCAGAGCGGCGAGGTGACTCAGCAATATGAGTCGTTCCAAGTGCTCATCAGCCGCAGTCTTTCCGGCCATCCGCATTCGATCGTTATCCTGGGCCTGATGCTGCTTACCCTGGTGCCGCTCGCACGCGTCGCCTTCTGCTTCTTTCTTTTCATCCGGGAGCGCGATGGAATTTTTGTGCTCTTCACCGCTTACGTGCTGACGGGGCTGGTTGCAGGTGTCATCCTGGGCCGGATCGGATAGGAGGTTGGTGAAAAAGCCTTTTCACCAACCTGCTCCCCTCACTGTAATCTCTCCCCGAGGGAGAGAACTAACGGAAGGAAGCCAGTTTTTTCGCAGGCTGCTGAGCACCAATCTCTCTGCCGCGTCGAAATCTCTGGTTTCTCAACACCCTGCTGAGAGGCACCGCCCGCGCGCGCCGCTTGAGCGGCAGCGAGCCTCCGCGAGCGTCACGCCTCGGAACACCTGGAGCGCTTCTGTATGGCCCCTGCGCGGCCTCGGGCGCGCGATATGGCCGGTTGTTGCCGTCCTCCTTGCGCCAGCGCTCTTCGTCGGCGGATGCTCGGTCGGTGCGCCGCTCGCAACTGCCGGCGCCATGGCGCCGGGACCGCCCGCAGCCAGCCGCGAACGTGTCAGGGAGAGCGTCAACTGGCTGGAGAACCGAGACCGGACCCTCAACTCGGTCAGCACCGAAGCGGTCATGGAGTATCGAAGCGGCGAGCAACGGGTGAAGGCTCGCGAAAGAATCGTCGCCGCCCGTCCGGGCCTGCTTCGGATTGAAGCGCTGTCGCCCTTGGGAGTGGCGGCTGTAGTAGCGGCGCACGGCAGCGAGCTTGAGGTTTACACCGCTGGTAACGACACGCTGGTTCGCGCACCGGCTACTGCCGAGGCTCTGGGCCGTTTCGCTAGAATCCCGATGGCGCCCAGTTCGGCGGTTGCCCTTCTGATGGGTCTGCCTCCTCCAGGTACGCAGTTAAGCCTCCATCCAATTTTCGCCGTACGCGACAACGACTTTACGCTTATTGGCTACCCGGCCGACAACGGGACGGAGCGCGAGTTCGGTTTTGGCGGCGGCGAGCTGCGGATGGTACGGGAGCGCGGCCGTGACCGGCACATCCGCTACGAGGTCCGCTACAGCGACTATCGCAACATCGGAGCGCTGATGTTTCCCTATAGGGTCGAGGCGGACTTTCCGGCGACCAGCAGCAGCATAAACCTGCGTTATGAACGACCGATAGTGGACGTTGCAGTTTCGCCCTCGCTGTTCGTGCTCAAAGCTGGTCCCAAGACGCGTGAGCTACGGCTTCGGGACACTGACGGTGCCCCGCTTGCCCCCACGAGCTGATCAGGCCGCGGCGACCACGGCGAAGACGCGGGCGACGCGCCGCTTTGCGCTGAATGCGCGCACCGCGTGCTTTGGTTCCGTGCTGCTCGCGCTGCTGGGGCTTTTTGCCGGCGGCGGTTGCCACGTGCCTCGGCCCGCCAACAATCACGAGCACGAGCAAATCCTGTACAGCGCAACCACCAGCGATCCCAAGACCTTCAACCCGGTGCTGGTAACCGACTCGGCCTCGGGCGATGCGATCGGCAATCTCTTTGAGGGACTCGTAAAGCTCAATCCGCTGACGACGCTGCCCGAGCCCGATCTAGCGAAAAGCTGGGAGATAAGCGACGGCGGCCGCGTCGTCATCTTCCATCTGCGCCGCCACGTGCGATGGTTCGACGGCAAGCCTTTAACGGCGCGCGACGTGATCTTCACAATGCGGGTTATTTACGACCCGCGGGTACCCAACAGCATGCGGCCGATTCTAACGATCGATGGCAAACCGATCGCGGTCTCCGCGCCCGACGATTACACGGTGCGGATGACGATGCCGCGCACGTTCGCTCCGCTTCTTTACTCGGTCGGCTTCGAGATCCTGCCCGAACACCTGCTGGCAGCCGACTACGAGGCGGGACGCTTCAACCGCGTCTGGGGCATCAATACGCCGCCCGCCAAAATAGTCGGCATGGGTCCGTACCGGATGACGCGTTATGTGCCGAGCCAGCTCGTTGCCTTCAGGCGCAACGGCGGCTACTGGATGCGCGGCCCTAAGGGTGAGAAGCTGCCGCGCTTGCGCGGCCAGCGGCTGCTCATAGTCCAGGACCAGAACGCGGACTACCTGCGTTTTCTTTCCGGCCAGACCGACGTCTATTCGCCCCGCCCCGAGGAAGTGCTGGACCTGAGCGAGCGGGCCGCCAAGCTCCATATCACCGTGCGCAAGATCGGAATCGACACCGGTTCGCTTTTCTTCGCCTTCAATCGCAACCCGCGCCATTACGTACACCACGGCGTTACCGACCCGAAACTGCACTGGTTCACAGACCTGAACTTTCTTCGCGCTCTGGCCCATCTCGTTGACAAGCGCGCCATCGCCAACCTCTGTTTTCACGGGCTGGCCGTGCCTGCCGTCTCTGACGTCTCGCCTGCCAACAAGGTGTTCCACAATCCCAATTTGAAGGATTACGACTACGATCCGGCGCTGGCGGCGAAAATCCTCGACGCCGCGGGTTACCGGCTCGTGCGTCCCGGGGTGCGGGTCGACCCGCATGGCAATCGGCTGGAGTTCAACCTGACGACCAACACCGGCGTAAAGACGCGCGATGAGATGTGCGCGATTTTCCAACAGGACCTGGCCAACGTCGGGATCAAGGTCAATTACCGTCCGCTGGAGTTCACCACCCTGGTCGAAAAGCTCGACAGCACCTTCGACTGGGATTGCGTGCTAATTGGTTTCACCGGTACCGTCGAGCCCAACAACGCCGCCAACTTCCTGCGCTCCTCGGGAAACCTGCACATCTGGGACCCGGACCAACCCAAGCCGGCGACGCCGTGGGAAGCCGAGATCGACCGCCTGCTCGACGAGGGCACCGCCGAGATGGACCCGGCAAAGCGCGCGCCGTATTACTGGCGAATCCAACAGATCCTGCATGATCAACTTCCGATCATCGAGACCGTGCGCCAGCAGGAATTTCAGGCCTGGAAAGATTCGCTCGAAGACTTCAGGCCCACCGTATGGGGTCTCTACCGCCCCGAATGGATCGAGTTCAGGCCTGACTGAAGGCCGTTCGCCGCCGCGGCGGCACGGAGAAATCGGATGGGACGCTTCATCGTGCACCGTCTCGTGAACATGGTACCGCTCATAATCGGCATCACGTTCCTGTCCTTCCTGGTGATATCGATGGTGCCGGGTGACTTTCTTTCGAGCCTGCGGCTCAACCCGTCGATCTCGCCCGAAGTAATCCGCCAGATCGAGGCGGAGTTCGGTCTGAACCAGCCCCTGCTCGTGCGCTATGTGAAATGGTTGTGGGCGGTGCTTCATCTGGACCTCGGCGTCTCGCTCACCTACCGGGTCGCGGTCACCAGCCTGATAGCGTCGCGCGCCCTGAACACGGTCATCCTGGCCGCGAGCAGCATGCTTTTTTCCTGGGCGCTGGCCATCCCGATCGGCATCATAGTGGCCGTCAGGCAGAACTCGATCTGGGACCGCGTACTGTCATTTGCCGCCTTTTTCGGAATGTCGGTGCCCAACTTTTTTCTGGCCTTTCTGCTGATGTTCGTAGCGCTGAAAACCGGATGGTTTCCGCTGGGCGGGACCTATTCAGTTTACTATCCGAGCCTGGACCTGTGGGGCAAAATCGCCGACCGCTTCGACCATCTGGTGCTGCCCGCGATCGTTCTGGGAACAGCGGGCATGGCTTCGCTGATGAGGCTGATGCGCTCGCAAATCCTGGAAATCAAGAACTCCGACTTCGTGCGAACGGCGCGTGCCAAGGGACTTGCCGAGCGCACCGTGCTTTACAAGCACGTGCTGCGAAACGCGCTCAACCCATTCGTGACGCTGGCTGGCTACAGTCTTGCCGACCTGCTGGGCGGTGCGGCGCTGGTCGAGGCAGTGATGAATCTCCAGGGTCTCGGCCTGCTGCTGCTCGACGCCGTGCGATCGCTCGACATCTACCTAGTCATGGGATCGGTGCTGATGGGCACCGTGCTGCTGCTTTTGGGAAATCTTTTGGCGGATCTGGCGCTTGTCGCGGTCGATCCACGAGTGGACTTTTCTGCGCTCGCGTCGCAATGAGCACGGCACGGCAAGTCTCGGTCGGCGCGACAGGCGCAGGCGGCACGCAACTTGTGCAGGCGATCGCACGCGAATGGCGCCTGGCCTCCAACCCGGTGCGTTTCTCGGTCGCATGCCTGGCGTTTTTCTACGTGCTGGCCGCTGGGTCGCCGGTCGTCGCTCCCTACGATCCGACGTATCAGTACCGCGCGATGCCCGACTGTCCGCCGATGGCGCCCCATCTTAGCGCACCTTCGCGATGGAGCGACGGCCTCGTGTACTTTTACCCTATGCGCATGGCCGATCCGGTTGCGCGCCGGTTCGCTGCGGATCGCAGCCGGCGCGTGTATCTGCACTTTTTCCATAACGGCCATCTGTTCACGACCGCAGCCGGCGCACCGCCATGTTTCCTGCTGGGAAGCGACGGCCTGGGGCGCGACCTTTTGTCGCGGATCGTTTACGGCGCGCGCGTTAGCATGAGCGTCGGCCTGATCGGTGTGGCAATAAGCTTCTCGCTTGGAATCGTCGTAGGAGCTTTTTCGGGCTATGTCGGAGGGCTTGCCGACAACCTCATCATGCGCTGGTCGGAAATCGAGATGTCCCTGCCCTCCTTTTACTTTCTGCTGGCGCTGGCCGCGATTATCCCAGCGGGCATGAGTACGGTCGAAACCTTCCTGATGATTGTCGCGATTATGAGCTTCATAAGCTGGGCGGGCCTGGCGCGCGTCATCCGCGGCATGGCGGCTTCGGTGAGAACGCGCCCTTACGTCGAAGCGGCGCGCGCCTTGGGTGCCTCGCGTTGGCGCGTGCTCAGCCGCCACGTAATACCGTCGGTGCTGGGTTACGCAGTCGTGGCAGCAACGCTGTCTATCCCCGGATTCATACTGGGCGAGAGCGCCCTGTCGCTGCTCGGGCTGGGAATCCAGGAGCCCGCAGCAAGCTGGGGAAACCTGCTTGCGCAGGCGCAGGACGTGCAGAGTCTTGCCCGTTACCCGTGGATTCTGATCCCCGGTGCGTTCATTTTTCTCGCCGTAATGTCGTTCAATTTCCTGGGCGACCATCTGCGCGACCGTCTTGATCCTGCCAACCTGAGGCGCTGATGCCGAACGCATGCGGTTCGCAGCGCATGCGAATGGAAGGGGTGCCGGGGTGGCGCTTCTGCGCTGCTTTCTCCGCCGTCTGGAGCCGCGCTCTCACGCGATGATAACCTGAGCGCAAGTGCAACCGCTTATAGCAGTCCGAGACCTGCGGGTCTCCTTTTTCACCGAGCAGGGCGAGGTCCGTGCGGTTGACGGAGCAAGTTTCTCCGTCGATCCAGGAGCGCTGGCCGGAATCGTAGGTGAATCAGGTTCTGGAAAGACCGCGTGCATGCTTGCGATCATGCGTCTCTTGCCCCCCGGTGCACGGATCGTTTCGGGCTCGATAAGCTTTGAGGGACGTGACCTGGTCGCCGTGAGCGAGCCAGAGATGCGGGCGATTCGCGGCGCGCGCATCGCAATGGTTTTTCAGGAGCCGATGACTTCGCTCAATCCGGTCTTTACCGTTGGCAGCCAGATTGGCGAGGCCGTCCGGCTCCATCAGGGAACCAACCGTGCCGAGACGCGGGCGCGCACGGTGGAGGCGCTTCGGATGGTCGGCATCGCCGACCCCGAGCGCATGGCCGATTACTACCCGCATCAGCTTTCGGGCGGGATGCGCCAGCGGGTGATGATCGCGATGGCTCTTTCGTGCCGGCCCCGCCTGCTTATCGCTGACGAGCCGACGACCGCACTCGACGTCACAATCCAGGCGCAGATTCTCGACCTCATCGCCGAGCTGAAGGAACGCCTCGGCATCGCCGTCATCCTGGTAACGCACGACCTGGGCATCGTTGCGCAGTACGCCGACGCGGTAACGATTCTTTACGCTGCCAAGGTGGCTGAACAGGCGAGCTCGAGCGAACTGTTTCGCAATCCGCTGCATCCGTACACCCGGGGGCTGCTCGAGTCGATTCCGGGCGCCCACGGACACAAGCGCGAGCGGCTCAACGCGATACCTGGCACGGTGCCAAGCCCGCTCAGCCCGCCCTCCGGATGCCGTTTCCATCCACGTTGCCCGATTGCTATCCCCGATTGCGCGCGCGTCGAGCCACCGCTCGAAGCCAAGGCGCCCGACCACTATGTCGCCTGCATCCGGGTCTAACGTGAACGCGGCTTTGCGCGCAAAGAGTACCGCGGCGGGCGCTCCGCTGGTGCGCGCAGTCAACCTGAGCAAGGAGTTTCCCTCGGGCAGCGACGGACTCTTGTCGCGCCGCCGGCTGGTGCTGCGGGCGGTTTCAAGCGTAAACCTCGAGATCGAGAGCGGCGAAACGCTCGGGTTGGTAGGCGAGTCGGGCTCGGGCAAGTCGACCCTGGGGCGGCTGCTGCTGAAGCTTGTCGAGCCCACTGCGGGGAAGGTCTTCTTTGCCGGGCGTGAGCTTGCCGCGCTCTCACGCAGCGACCTGCGAGCGCTCAGGCGCGAAATGCAGCCGGTTTTCCAGGACCCGTACTCCTCGCTCAATCCGCGCATGAAGATCCGGTCTATCGTCGCCGAGGGTATCGAGATTCACCGCCTTGCCAGAGGCCGCGAGAAAGAGGAGCGGGTCGTCGAGCTGTTGCGCCGCGTCGGTATCGAGCCCGATGCGCTCGACAGATATCCGCACGAGTTTTCCGGTGGACAGCGCCAGCGTATCGGAATCGCTCGCGCCTTGGCCGTAAACCCGCGTTTCCTGGTCCTCGACGAACCGGTTTCGGCGCTCGACGTGTCGATTCAGGCCCAGGTCGTGAACCTCTTGCAGGACCTCCAGGCGGAGATGGGTCTGACTTACCTGTTTATTGCGCACGACCTGCGGGTCGTTGAGCACATCAGCCGCCGCGTGGCGATCATGTACCTCGGCAGAGTGGTCGAACTGGCGGACAGCGCGGAGCTTTTCGACAATCCGCGCCACCCTTATACCCGCGCGCTGCTAACGGCGATCCCCACGGTCGACGCGGCTGCACGGCCGGAGCGGCTGAAGCTTCCGGGCGAGGTCCCGAGCCCGCTCGAACCGCCGCCAGGTTGTGCCTTTCATCCGCGCTGCCCATATGCGAAAGATATCTGTGGAAGAGTCGAGCCGCCGCTGGAGAGCGGAAAGGGCGGCCACGCGGTCGCGTGTCACGTCTTTCCTGCCCCCTGAGTTGCCGCCGCGGCTGGCGATGAGGCTTAGCCGTGAACTATCCCGAAGCCAGCGGACAGAGTGGGACGCAGAGATCGTTGGAGAACGCGGGCACAAGCCGCTCAAGTTCCGCATCTTCGGCGCTCTATGCCTCCTGGGAGGAGAGCCGGGCGCGTGTTGCGGTAGGGCCCGGAGTCCACGTTTCGGGTCGGCTCATTTTTAGCGAGCCGGTTGTAATCGAAGGGCGGTTTCGCGGTGAGATCCGCTCCACTGACCTGGTGGTAATCGGCGAGCAGGCGTTCCTGGAGGGACAGGTGCGGGCGGCGCGCTTGCTGGTTCTCGGCGAGATGCACGGCGCCGTGGTCGGCTCACGCCAAGTCGCGCTGGGTCCGCGCGCCCGTTTTCAGGGCAAAGTCGAGGCGCGTTCGCTTATCGTATCGGCAGGGGCGATGCTTAACGCGGAGTTGAAAATCGCTGGCGGACCTGCAACGGCAGGGGCTGACCGTCCCAAGGACCAGACGAAACCCTGAGGGTACCGGCGGCCGGAGGCTACGTCGATGCCGTCAGCCGGGCGGCACGCCCGCTTTGCTTGCGCAGGTAATAGAGGCGGGCGCGGCGCACTCGGGCGCGGCTCACCACCTGTATCTTTTCGATCCGTGACGAGTGGAGCGGAAAGATTCGCTCGACGCCAACCCCGAAGGAAATCTTGCGCACGGTGAAAGAGGCGCGGCTTGCGCCGCCGTTTAGCCGTATTACCACGCCCTCGAAGACCTGGAGCCGCTCTTTGTCGCCCTCGACGATTTTGACCTGTACGCGCACAGAGTCACCCACCCGCAGGTCGGGCAGGTCGTTCCGCAGAGCGCGAGCCTCCAGTTTCTCGATCAACTTGTTCATGGAAACACCGGTCGCCGGTGAGGTAGCCCAAAATCTACCCGACGGATAAACCCCAGGCAAGAGACCTTCGCCGCGCTTCCACGGCTAAATTCATCCCTGGGTCGTTTCGCACCTGGTTCTCAGCGCGATCGTAAGCGATCGAGAATTATCGACCCCGCAGCGCGCACCGACAAGTGATTGTACGAGCCCGGGCCGCGTATCGGCTCCAGGACCAGGTCGCATTGCGACTGCACCGACGCGGCAAGACCAAAGCCGGTGCCCAGCAGAATCATCACGGCGCCTGGCGCTTCCACCCGCGCCCGTATCGCAGCGAAGCTCGTACCGCCTTCGGAGCGTGCTGACGTGAAGACGAGCGCCGGCGGCGTTCCCGAGGCGGCCTGCGCCTGAGAGCGAGCCTCCTCGAGCGTCGCGACCACGCGCACCAGTTCCAGCGCCTCGCGCCGGCGCGCGTCGAAAAGCCGCCCGTACCCGGTTTGCCAATGCTCAAGCAGCCTGAGGGCAAACTCACGCTGCTCGGGCACCGGGTGGACGACGAAGAAAGCGCCCAGATCGTAAGTGCGCGCTGAGCGGGCCAAATCGTGAAGGTCTAGACTGGTGATGGCCGAGGTGACAACGCGCCCGTTTCGGTCGACGACCGGGTAATGGAGCAGCGCCAGGTACAGGTCAGCCACGCGGCGTATGGTCGCGCCGTTCAAGAAGGTCACGGCGCCGCTCCGCGGTGCGCTTGAGCGCCGCAGACTCACGCCAGGCACGGATGCGCGCGTGATCGCCGCTCAGCAGGACCTCGGGAACCCGAACCCCCCGAAACTCCCGGGGCCGGGTGTACTGCGGCCCTTCAAGCAGGCCTGTACTGAACGACTCCTCTGCCAGCGATTCGGAATTCCCTAACGCGCCCGGCACCAGACGGGCGACCGCTTCTATTACCACCATTGCTGCCAGCTCGCCCCCGCTCAGCACGTAGTCCCCGATCGAAATCTCTTGATCGACCCAAGAGCGCACACGTTCGTCGACTCCTTCGTAGCGCCCGGCCACCAGTAGGAGCCCGGTCCGCCGCTGGGCGAGCCGATTCACCAAGGGTTGTTCGAGCCGATCGCCTTGGGGAGTAAGGAGAACGCGCCAGAGCCCCGGATGCTTCGCCGTCACCGCCTCGATCGCGTTGACGAGCGGCTCCGGCCGCATCACCATCCCGCTTCCGCCCCCGTAAGGCGTGTCGTCTACCTGGCGATAGCGGCCTAGTCCATGATCGCGCAGCGGATGGAACGTGATGGAAACCAGCCCGGCGCTGATGGCTCGGCGCAGGAGCGCACACCCGAGCACCGAGTCGAACATCTGCGGAAATAGCGTAATGACGTGGAAATCCATGGCGAAGGCGGGCATCGGCGCCCGCGCTTCAACCTAGAAGCCCGGCGACCGGCTCGACCACTAGGCGTCCAGCCGCCAAGTCGATCGTCTTGACGACGTCCTCGATTACGGGCACCAGCACTTCGGCCTCCCCGCTGCGTACCACCAGGACATCGTTGGCGCCGGTTGCAAGCACCTCTTCGACACGGCCCAGGCGCCGACCGTCGGTCAGTATCGCTTCGAGGCCAACCATCTGGAAGTGATAGTACTCCCCGGGGTTGAGAGCGGGCAGGTCCTCTAAGGCGACCGAAACTGAGGCACCGCGCAGCCGCTCGGCCTGGTCTATTGCAGTGACCTCCCTTAGGACGACTCGCGCCGAACGTCCGGACAGAAGCGTAGCGCGTTCAAGTTTGTACTCGCAGATTTCATCGCCTTCACCGGCGAAGATTCTACGAACCTGACCGAGCGCCCCGCAATGCGGGTTGTCGAACCTGAGCCGTAACGCGCCATGCAGGCCGTGAGGGCCCGCGAAAGCGCCGATCCTGATGTAGCGGGCGCGGCCGACTGGCTGCGTCGCGCCTGTCGGCGCGGGCGCCGAAACCATGTACCGGCTAGCCCTCTTCGATAATTTCGAGCACCACCTTGCGGTTGGTGCGCGAAGCCACCGCGTTGAGGATGGTACGGATCGACTTGGCGGTGCGGCCTTGCTTGCCTATAACCCTGCCCAAGTCTTCCTTGGCCACCCTCAGTTCCAGGATCGATGCGGTTTCGCCCTGCGTCTCGCGGACCTGGACCGCGCTGGGGGTGCTGACCAACTGCTCCGCCAGGAACTGAACGAGCTCCTTCATGGCTGGCTCCGTTGAAGCGGACATGTTTTAGGCCGACGCTATGGAGCTTGACGCTTTCTCGATTAGTTTGCGAACCGTTTCGCTGGGTTTGGCACCGACCTTGATCCAGCGCTCCACCGACTCTTTGCGCAGGTCCACCTTGGGTGGGTCAGTGGCCGGATCATAGGTGCCCAGTAGCTCGACGAAGCGGCCGTCGCGGGGCGCCCGCGAATCGGCGACTACCACTCGAAAGAACGCTTTTTTGCGGCTTCCGTGTCGGCGCAAGCGAATGACAAGTCCCATAAGCTCCCGTTCCTGTTCTTATTCCTAGGCTATTCTAGCGCCCCGGACCCAGACCACGCATCATGGCCCGGCCCATCCCCATAAGACTGAGTTTCTTCATCATCTTGCGGCTCTGCTCGAACTGCTTGATGAACCGGTTGACTTCCTGAACCGAGGTTCCGCTACCCGCCGCAATCCGAGCGCGGCGCCGGCCGTTCAAGATAAGGTGGTGGCGGCGCTCCTCCTTGGTCATCGAGTCTATCATTGCCTGGATTCGGACCATCTCCCGATGCGCCTGGTCCGGATCAATCTGTCCGGCGACCTTTTTTAATCCGGGAATCATCCCGACCAGCTCACCCAGCGAGCCCATCTGGCGGATCGTCCGAAGCTGCTCGGCGAAGTCGCCGATAGTGAACTCGTTCTTGCGCAGCTTGCGCTCGAGTTCTTTGGCCTTGGCCTGTTCGTAATTCTGCTGCGCACGCTCGATCAGAGTGAGAACATCGCCCATTCCGAGGATGCGCGAGGCGACGCGGTCGGGATGAAAAAGTTCCAGCGCCTCCAGCTTCTCGCCAGTTCCGGCAAACAGGATCGGGGCACCGGTCACCGCGCGCACCGACAGCGCCGCGCCGCCGCGCGCGTCGCTGTCGAGCTTAGTGAGAACGATCCCGGACAGGCCGAGCCGCTCATGGAAGCCATGCGCGACGTTGGCAGCCTCCTGGCCGGTCATCGCGTCGGCCACCAGGATGATGTGATGGGGCGCAGCGACCGCTTTGAGCCGCGCCAGCTCGTCCATCAACTCGGTGTCGATCTGCAGCCGGCCTGCGGTGTCGAATAGCAGCGCGTCGAAGCCTCCGACCTCGGCCCGCGCGAGCGCCCGGCTCACGATTTCAACCGGATCGTCGGTTTCGCGGCTTTCGGTAACCGGCACGCCGATCTGCGTGCCCAGCACGCGAAGCTGTTCCATTGCAGCAGGACGGCGAACGTCGGTCGAAGCAAGCAGCGGATTGCGTCCCCGCTCGGCCTTTAGCCAGCGCGCCAGCTTGGCAAGCGTGGTCGTCTTGCCCGACCCCTGGAGGCCGACCAGCATAACCTTGACCGGCGGCTTGACGCGCAGGTCAATCTCGCGCGCCTGCCCGCCCATCACTTCACGGAGCTCTTCGGCGACGAACTTAAGCAGATGCTGCTCGGGCGTGAGCGAACGCAGCACTTCCTGCCCGATCGCCTTGCTCTTGACGTGCTCGACGAAGTCGCGAACGACCCGGATATTGACGTCGGCGTCGAGCAGCGCAAGGCGCACCTCGCGCAAAGCTTCCTCGATGTTGCGCTCGGTGACCCGGCCTTGGCCCTTCAGCCGTTTGAAGACACCCTCTAGGCGATCGCTAAGCGTTTCGAACATGGTGGGAAGTCTAAACTCTTAAGGATGCGGAACGGAGCCTCGGCTCGGCGGATGGCCAAATTCTTTAAAGTTCTTAATTCTGGGACGTTCGCCGTCATCTGTCAACCGGATGACCGCAACCGGCACCTATCCGTCATTCTCCGCTGCCGGCGCCATGACGGGCAATAGGCAACCGTGCGGTCCTTTAGCCCCGAGGCAAGCTCGATCCCGCGCCCGGACCAGCTCGGAAGCCCCACTTCCCGCTTTTGGCCCTGGCTAATCCTACGTGCTCGCGCGGCACGTCAGCGCACGGAGGACTCGACGCTCAGGGCAGCATCGGCCGGTTTTGCAGCGATTCCGCACGCACGTCGGCCGTATGTCCTGCCGGCGTTGCCCGCCTCTATACAGCGTTCGTCCACCGGTTTTTTCACCAACCTTTTAATGTGATGGCCCGTTAAAAGTTTATGGGGGTCGTTACTGGCATGGGATTCTTCGCTTCGGCAGCCTGCGCTCGCAATGACAATGGAAACGCGCGCTTCCGTCATTCTGAGCGCAGCGAAGAATCTCATGCCAGCCAAGCTGGTCCGTCAAGTTATTTGCGGGACGCCGCGCTAAGAGCAGAAGCGTTCACGCCAACGCGCGATCGCTTCACGGTTGACGACGGTCTCCGGCACCTGGCCGGCAAAAATTGTCTTGAGTGTATCGGCCACCATCCGAAAACCCGGCTCATCGACCCCCACTGCGTGGCCAATGATATGGGGGGTGAGGATGAGTTTGCGCGGGTCCACGGCACGAAGCGGGCTGTCGCTTGCCAGCGGCTCCTGCGCAAAGACGTCGAGCGCCGCCCCGGCGATGACGCCTTCGGTCAGCGCGCGCGCGAGATCTTCCTCGTTCACCACCCCGCCCCGCGACGTGTTCACCAGATACGCCTCGCGCTTCATCTGCTTAAGCTCGCGCATCGCAATCAGGTTGCGCGTCTGCGCCGTCAGCACCACATGCAGGCTCACAACGTCCGACTCCCCCAGCAGCTCTGCCAGCTCCACCTTCTCCGCGCCCATGGCGTGCGCCGCCGCCGCGTTGACGTACGGATCGTACCCGATAAGCCGCATCTGCCACGGCGCCAGCCGCCGCGCCATCTCGCGCGCCACCCGCCCCAGCCCGACCAGCCCCAGCGTCTTGCCCGCCAGCAGCGCGCCGCGATTCTCGATCCGGTACCATCCTGCGCCGCGCAGCTCCGCTTCGTTGCGCTTGAGCCCCTTGACGAGCGCCACGATCAGACCTACGGCCGCCTCCGCCAGCCCCGCGAAGTTCTCCCACGCCGGACTGTTGCACACCAGCACCCCGAGCCGGGTCGCTGCCGCCACGTCGATGTGGTCGACGCCGATGATGGGTGAGACCACCGCCTGCAGGTGCGGGTGCGCCTTTAGCATTGCGCCGTCGAGTGATTCGCGCGGCGAACTCAGCAGGACGGAGGCGTCGCCAATCAGTTCCGAAAGCTCCTGTGCGCCGTAGCGCTCCGTATCGTACCAGCCGATGCGGCCGACGGTCACCTCGAAGCCAAGGCGTGTGAGTGCCTCGCGCGGTTCGGAGACCGTGGGAGTGCGTGAAATGCAGACTTTACGAACATTGGGGACCACTGACGTTCTCCTTTGCGGACGGACAGATCAAAGCTTGCGGCATCGCGCGTTGATGACCACCTGGCGGCCTTCGTCGCGAACTATCCTCAGGGCGCGCTCGAGCGCGGCCTCGAACCCTGCCGGGTCGGAGACCGCTTCACCGTGGCCGCCGAAGGCCTGCACGATCGTCTCGTAGGCCGGGTCCATCCCAAAGCGCACAAACGGCAAGTTCCCGCTGCGCATAGCCCAGCCCTCCGGGTGTACGCTGCGCGTAGCCCGGTACATCGCGCCCCATCCGCCGTTGTTGCAGATAATCGTAATTGCCGGCAGGCCCATGGTCGCCGATGTCAGGTGAGCGGCAGTTGGGGCGCCGAAGATGTATGCGCCGTCGCCAACCACGGCAATGACTGTTTTGTCGGGCGCGCCTAGCCGCAGGCCCAGTGCCGCGCCGAGGCCCCATCCGAGATAGCCCGCTGACGCATGGGTAAAGAAGCTTCCCGGCAGCTCGGGCGCGAGATGCGGCAGTACGACGTCGTACTCGTTGACGAAAAGCGTGTTCGCGTCCTTGATCCGACCCAGGCAGTGCGACACCCACTCGAAGCTGAGGTAGTCGGCCGAGCGGAGTTTACGCGCATTCTCGGCCCAGCTCTCGCGCTGCGCGCGATGCTCACGCTCCAGCCGCTCACGCCGCTCCTCGATGCGGGCGGCACAGCGCGCCCGATGGGGCGCAAGCGCCGCGGACAGCATCGGCAGCGTGGCAGCGGCCGTCGCGTCGATCCCGAGGTCGATACGGAAGCCCCAGACCGGGTAACGCGAGTGCCCGGGATCGATGCCGACGTGAACGACGCGAGTATCGGGACCGCAGTGCTCCAGGTGGGGAAACCACGGAACGTCGCATTCGAGCGCCACGATCAGGTCGGCCTCGGCAAGCAGGTGGCCGGGGTTGTACCCAAGATGCATCGGATGGCTTGCGGGCAAGTTCATGAAGAGCGGGGTGGGGTATTCGACGACCGGAAGCGCGAAGGAGTCGGCGAGAGCGGCGAGCTGCGCCACCGCGGCCACGTCGCGGCCTGCGGACTGTGCGATGATGAGCGGCCGGCGTGCCTCGGTAATGAATTCGGCCAGGTGCTCCACGGATCGCATGTCCGGCATGCGGATCGATAACGGAAAGCCGGCGGGCGCTGTAGATAGGGTGAACTGCCGATGCTCTTCGGCGAGCACTTCGCGCGCAAGGGTTAGATACACAGGGCCGCGCGGCTCGCTCATCGCGATGCCAAAGGCGCGGCGCACGACGGTTTCGAGCTGCGCGAAGTTGCGCAGCTCGTAGTCCCACTTGACAAATTCGCGCACCATCGCGCCCTGGTCGAACGATTCCTGACCCCAGTGGATCGGACGCTCGCGGCTGCCCACCATCCCACTCTCGGTAAGCGGCGTGCGCCCGGCCGTGAGTATCAGCGGGATATTGGCGCGACACGCGTTCATCAGTGCGCCAAGCGCGTTGGCTGTGCCCGGTGTCGTGTGAACCATCGCGAAGGGCGGTTCGCCGGTGGCCAGATGGTAGCCGTGTGCCATCGCCACCACGACCGCTTCATGCGTTATCAGCAGTGGTTTCGGATGCGCCTTACCGTCGAGGTCGCGGCGGGCAAAACCGTCGATAAGCGAAGCAAAATCAGTTCCTGCGTTGCCAAAAAAAAATTTGACGCCGAGGACCTCAAGCAGCTCGAGGTAGGCTTGCGCCGTGTTCTCCACGGCTACGCTCTTCAACTCATGCATAGGACCCTCCTGCTCGGCTGTCGGTTCTCAAAGCCAAATCCGGGTCAGGCGCCGTTTTCACCGAACGCATCCCGTGCGCTGAAACCTGCCCCCGATGGTCGAAGACTTACAGCAGTTTGCACGATGTGGCAAAGGCGCCGTGCGCGAGTATCGAATCCGAGTTAATTAGCCGCGGCGCCAAATCCGAGCCGGTAGACACCGCCGGCCAATGATAAACTTGAGCGCGGCGGGCGGTGGCTTCGCTTGAGCCAAGAGTGCCACTGGGCGGGCGCGTGTCTTCGCTATGTCACTTGAGCGATACCGCAGGAAACGCAACCCCGAGCGCACGCCGGAGCCTTTTGGCGAAGACCGTCCGGCTCCGGGCAGGCAAAACCGCGGACTATTCGTCGTGCACAAGCACGCCGCTCGTGCGCTGCACTACGACTTTCGATTGGAGATGGAGGGCGTTTTACGGTCGTGGGCGGTTCCCAAGGGGCCGTCGATGGACCCCGGTAAGAAGCGCCTCGCCGTGATGGTTGAGGACCATCCGATCGAGTACGGAGACTTCGAGGGGACTATCGCACCTGGCAATTACGGAGCTGGTTCGGTCATCGTATGGGACCGTGGCGAGTATCGGTCGGTTGACCCGATCGGCGATGCGGCGGCGGGGGTGCGGGCGGGCAAGCTCGACTTTGAGCTTTTCGGGCAGAAACTTCGCGGTGGGTTTACGCTGGTAAGAACCCGCGGGATGCGTTCCGGTTCGACCGCCAGGCCAGCCTGGCTCCTCATTAAAAAACGCGACCGATACGCGAGCGAACAGGACGTCCTCGCTATATATCCGCGCTCAGTGCTGTCGGGTCTCACGGTCGAAGAGATTGGCAGTGCCGGACGCTACGAAAAAGGATGCCGCTGAGCCGCAACCAACCCGCAGCGTCGGCCCCAATTCAACCGCCTGCTCCGCCCGGACGCCGCAACCGCGATCGCATTGCCAACCGCCGCACGCTTGCCGGTTGCCTTCATCGCTCGAGCAGCGACGAAGCGTCCCGCTTTTGTTTTGTGAAGATTTGGCGCGGCCTAGGCCCGCATTACCTTGGCGGCCTGGAGCCCCTTCGGCCCCTGAGACACGTCGAACTGGACCTTGTCCCCCTGTTCGAGTGAGCGAAAGCCGCTTCCATCGATAGCGGTGTAGTGAACGAAAACCTCCTGGCCATCTTCCATGGTGATGAAGCCGTAGCCCTTTTTGGGACTGAACCACTTGACGACGCCGGTGACCATACTCCCCCGAACCTCCTGTGACGGCGCTGCAGCGAAGACTAGCCTTTAGCGCCGACGGACAACAGTAAGCGCGGCATATACCATAATCGGCACTCGGAACCAAGCGTTGCGAGGCATTGTCGGTGCTTCAAGCGAACTTTTTCAGAGCGCTGATCACGCTGACAAACGGGTTGGCCGCGCATGGATGTGGCAATGGTCTGGTATCTGGCGCATCCGCCCATCGATAATAAACCCTCCCGGTCCATAACGCACATTCGCGATTTGCGAAAGAACCGCGCTCATAAACGTCCGCTCGGCCTCGGTTGGGACCGTACCATGCACTCCAAGAACCGCCATTGGGGTGTCACAGGAATCGCAGTCCAGAACGGTGAAGGCGAACGGCTCGTAAAAGACGCAATACCAACGCGTGTGATGGCTCAATTCGCAAAGCTCACACTGGCCGGCCATTTGGGCGGTGTCCCACGGCGCCGGGACAAACAAACAGCCAACGGCTACGTCGCCAGATGCGCTGGCGAGCGTATCGCGCGGCTCGGTGTCCTGCCTTAATGAGCGGCTGGGGCCCCAGCAGGGCTGGCCGCAGGCTTGGCTTTCTTAGACGCCTTTTTTTCAGCCAAGCGCTCCCGCCTCCGGCAGCGATAGACGCTCGAACGCGAAATTTTAAGATCCTTCGCTACGTTCTTGGGTTTTTTGCCGGCTTTAAGCTCCTGCATCACCTTGTCGCAGTCCACCTTGTGCCGGGCAGCCAGGACCTGCGAAGCGGAAAAAGCCCCGCCCAAAGCCACCGCCAGGATTAAAGCGACCACGAACCGCGCTACTTTTTTCATCGGTTGCTCCCCCAAGGTCTAAGTGGATATCACGATCTTGACGCCATGTAGCGAAAACGAATCCACTTGTCAAATCAGGATTAACGAACGCCCCTGCGGTTGCCAAGCCACGGGCGAATTCAGGCGCCTGGCTTAGCAAGAAAATCAGAGCCGGGGCGCAACGTTGACGAGCACTGCTACTTCGACGCTGCACCCCGGGGCAAATCTAACGGTCTGCGTCCTGGCTAGCGCGCCTTCGCCTGCTGAGCCAGGGGAAGCCCGGCGATAGCCGTGCCATTTGCATCGTAAATCGTAAGTCCAGCCTGGCCCTGGTCGTTCTCAGCAAGCGCGGCACGCGTCTTGCCGGTTTCGTCGAGCAGCACGACTCCCGGATGACCGTTCGTCACGCTGATTCCGACGCGAGGGCGACCGGAGTTCCCGAGCAGTCTCAGGGTCGGGAAACCTTCCTCGTTGACCTCGAAGCTCGCACGTACTTTGCGCTTGCTACTGAGCAGCACCATGCCGGAACGCCCGCTCGCCATGTCGCCCAAAGCGGCCCCCGGATCGCCCTTTTCGTCGAACAGGCGTACGCGGGCCATCCCTTTGGCAGAAACGCCCAGGATCGCACGGGTGCGGCCCTCTGGTCCGTAGAAGACCAGGTTGGGTTGGTCGTCGGCGGCCACATGCAGTTGAGCGCGTTTAGCGCCCTTGGCGTCGAGCAGCACGAAATCGTGCGCGTTCACCACTCGTGCGACGCGCAGGTGCCTCGTTGCGGCGAAGGCACCGACGCCATGGCCTGCCCAACCGGCTACGAAGCCCCCCAGAAACCCACTCAGAACGGCCAGTGAAGCAAACGTCCAGCGCTCTTTGCGGCTCATAACATGGACCTCCTTGATTTAGGTTGGTCGCAGACTCGGGATAGCGCAATGGATCAACGCTTGAGCGCGCTGGGGAAGCGCGCCGCACGCTTTTCTTTGAGCGCGGTAAGCCCTTCTTTTATGTCCGGGCTGATGAACCCGAGCATCTCCATCCCCAGCGAAGCGTCGAAGGCCGGGCCGGCCATCCTGAGCCAGTTATTGAGCGCCCGCTTGGTGAAGCGAATCGCCTGCTGAGGTCCTCGCGCCAGCCGATGCGCGACATCGAACGCCCGCTCCATCAGTTGCGCGCCCGGGACGGCCATGCTCACCAGGCCGATACGCTCGGCCTCCTTGCCGTCGATGAAATCCGAAGTAAGCAGGTAGTATTTGGCCTTCGCCATTCCGCAAAGCAGCGGCCATAGGATCACCGCGTGGTCGCCGGCGGCTACGCCGAGGCGCAGATGACCGTCGGTGAGCCGTATATCCTCGGCAGCGATGCTGACGTCGGCAAGGAGAGCAACGACGAGGCCGGCCCCGACCGCGACGCCGTTTATCGCGGAAACGACCGGCTTATCCATGTTGACCATGTTGTAGACCAGGTCTCCGGCTTCCTTCCACATGCGGCCTATCAGCTCGGCGTTGTTCAGCGTGGCGTCGATCATTTCGAAGTCGCCGCCCGACGAGAACGCTTTGCCCGCACCGGTTATAAGGACGACGAGAGTCTGGTCGTCCTCACCGATATCCTTCCAGAGCTGACCCAACTCCCAGTGCAGCCGGGCATTGGCGGCGTTGTAAGCCTCGGGGCGATTG
>JAJYVB010000225.1 GCA_021792265.1 Deltaproteobacteria bacterium
CACCAAGTTGAAGGTTTATCCGGGTGCCGACCATCCACACACGGCACAGAAACCCGAGCCGGTGAGTTTCAAAGGAGGGTCGCTTTCCAATGACTGACCGCAAAACGAAAATCTGGGCCACAGGCCGGCGCAAGACCGCGGTTGCCCGAGTGATACTGCAACCCGGCAGCGGCGCCATCAGGGTTAACGAGCGAACCCTCGAGGACTATTTCCCGCGCGAGACTTCGCGGATGCGCATCCTTGAGCCTTTCGAGCTGACCCAGACGGCCGCCCAGTACGACCTCGCGATCACCGTGCAGGGCGGTGGAGTCTCCGCGCAGGCGGACGCCGTGCGTCACGGGATTTCACGCGCCCTACTCTCTGCAGACGATCAGCTTCGCCCGACCCTGCGTAAGGCCGGAATGCTGACGCGCGACCCGCGCGAAGTCGAACGCAAGAAATACGGACGCCACAAGGCCCGCAAGCGGCCGCAGTACTCTAAGCGCTAGCTGGCGGCGCTCGCGCAACCCAAGGCGGAGTAAAAGGCCAACCTGAGCAATGCAGCGACCGGGAGCGGGAAGCATCTGCGACTGAAGCGAAGGCCGGGGCGCAGTATAAGCGGTAACAAGAAGCTGGACCCTCTGCGGGGAAAGCGATGGTTACACCGAAACGTGTGAAGGTCGGGATCCTGGGTGCCTCGGGCTACTCCGGAATCGAAGCAGTTCGGATTCTTGCCCGCCATCCGATGATCGAACTTACTTTGCTTACCTCCGAGCACTACACCGGGCGCGAAGTGGCCGACGTCTACCGCCACCTTGCCCGGCTCGATTTGCCACCCTTCGAGGAGCTGCGCGCCGACCTTATCTCCAGCCGGGCCGAAGCGGTGCTGTCGTGTTTGCCCGAGGGCGTCGGAGCAGAGGCGGTCGCCGAGCTTTATCGCGATGGGGTGAAAGTGGTGGATCTAGCCGCGGACTATCGCCTCAGGGACCCGGCGGTTTACCACGACACCTACGCTGCCGATCATCCGGCACCGCATCTCCTCAAAGAGGCGGTTTACGGGCTGACCGAGTTCCATCGCCACGAGCTGCGCGAAGCACGGCTGGTGGCGAATCCTGGATGCTATCCGACCGGCGCGCTGCTAGCGCTGCTCCCGCTCATTCGCAAAGATTTGGTGGATCCCGGAACGATCGTGATCGATGCCAAGTCGGGAACCACGGGCGCGCGTCGCTCGCCCAGTATCGAACAGCTCTTCGCCGAAGTGAACGAAAACTTTCGGCCTTACAAAGTCGCCACCCATCGCCACACTCCCGAGATCGAGCAGGAGATTGGCGCCGTGTTGGGCCGCGAAGTCGCCGTCCTTTTCGTGCCGCACCTTCTCCCGGTAAGCCGCGGTATCCTGAGTTCGATTTTTGCGCGGCCGCGCAGCGGGGTTGCCGAAGACGACATCCGCGCGGCGTTCGCAGCGAGTTACAGCAAGGCGCCATTCGTTCGGCTATTGAAGCCGGGCGAACTTCCCGAGCTCCGCGCCGTGCGTGGGACCAACTTCTGTGAAATCGCTTTCGTGCTCGACCGGCGCTCGCAGAATCTCTGCGTAATGACGGCTATCGACAATCTGGGCAAGGGCGCGGCAGGCCAGGCGGTTCAGAACCTGAACCTCATGCTGGGCTTGGACGAGACCGCCGCGCTGCTTGGCCCCGCTGTCGTGCCTTAACCCAGGCGGGCTCAAATCGCTGCCGGCGCAGCGCGGACCGGGAAGCACCGCGTCTTGGGCCCTTAGTGAAGCGCTTCTTTTGGCCGAACCTGCGCCGCCGGCTTTATGCCAGGTCGATTTCGCGAAAATCGTCAGCGACGATTAATTGGGGCTCCGTAAGATCCTGAATCTCGCGCACCGTCCAGCCGGGAGCATGTTCCCGCAGAATCGGTCCGTCGGGCGCAATCTCGATCACGGCGATGTCGGTCACTATCAGCTTGACGCAGGCCGGCGCGGTTATAGGCGTGCTACATTCCTTGACCAGTTTAGGCCTGTCCCCTTTGTCGGTATGAGACATCGCAACGATAAGCCGCTTGGCGCGGAATGCGAGGTCCTGTGCCCCGCCCAGACTGCCGATTTGTTTGCCCGGCATCACGGTGTTCGCCAAGTCGCCTCTTGCCGACACCTGGTAGGCGCCCAGCACTGAGATATCGATAAAGCCGCCGCGCACCATCGCAAAGCTCTCCGCATGATCGATGATCGCGAGGCCCGGCCGATACTCGGCCGGTTGGCCGCCTGCATTTATCAGCGTCGGGTCTGCCCGTTCCGGATCTTGAATTACGGGCCCGTACCCCACCATGCCGTTTTCCGAATGCAATAGTATATCGAGGTCGGACGGAATGAGATTGCTGCATAAGGTCGGAATTCCGGCCCCAAGATTCACCAGCATACCTTCTTTGAATTCTCTGGTTATGCGCAGCGCAATAGCATAGTGATCGAGTCTGGGTCCTGGCATGATGCAGTCCTTATCCTCTCGCCCTGAATCACCCGGGCAGATTCCAGGCGCGCGGCTCACTCGGCCTGACCACAACCCGCTGCACGTATACCCCGGGGGTAACGATGTGCTCGGGAACCAGTTCGCCCGCTTCCACAATTTCGTCAACTTCGGCAATGGTTATAGCGGATGCGCCTGCCATGGTCGCGTTAAAGGTGCGCGTGGTCCCGCGATAGACGAGATTCCCGTAGCGATCCGCCCGGTGAGCTCGAATCAGGGAAAAGTCCCCCTTGAGAGCCCGTTCGAGCACGTACTTGCGCCCGTCGAATTCCCGTACTTCCTTCCCAGCAGCCACGAAAGTTCCTACGCCAACCGGCGTGTAAAAACCTGCGATACCCGCTCGCGCGGTCCGAATGCGCTCCGCCAGCGACCCCTGCCCTATCAGTTCAAGCTCGATCTGGCCTTTTGCGTAGGCCTCTTCAAACGGAGACCGGCTGCTCCCCATGGCAGCGGGAAAAGCAAGAATACCTTTGCGGACCTGGCCGCGCTCGATAAGAAAACTCGGCGGATAGTAGTCGTCGGGACACTTGAACAGGCGCGCCATCCGCTTCTTCATGTGCTCCTGTCCCAGTCCGGCACTGTTGCCAACGATGGTCAGGCCCTTGACCTCTTTGCGGGCAACCGCTGCCACCAGGTACGACGGACACTCGGCAAACCCCGCAAACCCGCCGATTAGGAGCGTGGCGCCGTCGCCCAAATCGCGCACCGCCTCGTCGAAAGAGCTCACCCTTTTATCGATCATGCCTCGTCAGCCTGCTCAAAGGTTCATATGCCATCTAACTTCCACGCCTCTCGGTAGGGCCAGCGCATCCTGATTTGACCCGCCAGCCTCCGTGCTCCCGCGATCACAAAATCTTGGCGGCTCAATCGCGTCCCAAAGACGCGCCCCTCAAATCGCGCCTCGTCATCTGCGAGCTTGAAGAATAAACCACCTCGATGCTTAGTCAAGGCACCCCCGATCTGGTGCCTCGCGACCGCAGAGAGCCAACCGTGAGCAACGCGTGCCAAACGTAAACATCCGCGCCATCAGGCGGTGAGCATAAGTTCGAAGAAGCGGTCGGACAGGCACAGAGACGGCGCGAGCGCTGAGAAAAAACCGCCTCGCGCATGCCGTACCATCCGAACGAGAACCCACCGCGCCTGCCGCGGGGCCGAGCCGAAGCTCCGCACGCGAATAGTCATGCGCACGCCCGAGCGGCACGCCCCGCTGCTCCGTTCAGTCGAGCCACATAAGCTTCGCCGGATTTTCCTTCAGCATCATCCGAACTGCGTCAGGTTTGATCCCGAAACCCAGCAGCGCGCGGATGAAGACTCGCATGCCGTCGATGCTGTCCATATGGAGGACCTGGCCGAAGTCGCTCCCGATGATGCATCGCTCGGGGCCAATCTCCTGGATAGTGCGAATCGTCTCCATCGGGTCAGCCACCGGCTGATAAAGACTCGGTATCATCGGTTGGCAGTAAGCTCCGACGTAGACGCCGAGATCGGCAAGCTGTTTCATCTCGTCCAAAAGCAGCTTGTTAAGTTCCAGCAGCGGATGATCCAGCGTCGCTCGCACGCCGAGCTCCTTGGCCTTGCGGGCAAGCGGCAAGAGCTCGCGGAAATCGGTGTGGCCAAAGCCGATGCCCACCTTCTTCTCGACCGCCATCTTCATGATCTCGACAACTTCCGGAAGCACCTCGCCGGAGTCGCTCACCAGCCGCACGCCGCCGCGTTCCGGATGGCCCGCGCCGCGCCAGAAGCCAAGCGAGGTGAAAGTCGGAAACCAGATCATCTTGAAGTTAGGGTATTGCAGCGCGATGCGCATCGCTTCAGGGTTCATGCCGTGGCAAGTGCCGCAACCGCCGTAAATTTCGACGCGATGGCTCAGCTCGCCCTTTTCCACCAGGTAATCGATATGACGCTGAGCAAGGTAAGCGGCGCTGCAACTGATATTCCAGTGGTCCTTGAAGGCCAGCGCCCGCATCCCGGCCTTTGACGCGTCAATTGCTATCTGGATCATGTCCTGGGATCGATGTACGAAGTCCGGATAGGCGTGGATGTGGCAATCGATGGCTCCCACCAGAAGCTCATTCTCGATACCCGGATAGACCTTGAGCATCTCCGGGTTGTCCTTCAGCATCTGGTAGAAATAGTCTTTGGCGTTAAGCTGGCGAACACGCTCTACGGTCAGGACGCGTCCGACGAGAAGTTGACGCGCGGCTTCAGCGTCTGCGGCAAAATCACACATTTGCAAAGTCCTTTGTCAGCACGTTTTCTTACAGAGCTCGATTAACGGGAGTATTTGCCCCATGCCTCGACAAACCGGGCGGCGTCTGCAATCACGTCGTCGGTGGCCGGCACGTAGGGAATTACCATCCGCGTCACGCCCGCCTCTACAAACGGCGTCAGGCGCTCTCTTATTTCTTCGATCGACGTTCCCGGAACTACCGGCAGTTTGTCCATGTAGTTATCGGTCACCTGAGCCATAGCCGCCTTGAACCCGCCGGTCCGAAACGCGTTCTGAACGGCATTTACTTCCGGCTCGAAGCCCGAAGCCTTCAGCAGATCGCTGTAATAATCCGCGATGTTGTAAAAGGTCAAAACCTGACGCAGCCGCGATCGGGCGATCTCGCGCTTTGGGTTCAATGAAACGCGCGCCTTGGCGATAATGTCGATCTTCGCGGGGTCGCGGCCGGCCGCCGCGGCCGCCGTGCGGATGCCCTGGGCAATCTCGCGAATCATGGCGGGAATCGCCATATTGATGAAGATACCGTCGGCGATTTTCCCCACCAGCTCGATCATCTTCGGCCGCAGACCCGCCAGGTAGATGGGGAATGACGGATGCGCGGGCTTCCAGGAGAGCTGGAACCGCTCGCCAGTCGAGTAGACAGCTCCGCGGTATTCGACGCGCTCGCCCGCAGCGGTCCGCCGCACGATCTCCATGTACTCGCGGATGCGCGTCAAAGGGCGGTCAAACGTGCCGCCATGCCAGGCCGCGATCGTTTTGTTGGCCACG
>JAJYVB010000010.1 GCA_021792265.1 Deltaproteobacteria bacterium
GTCGTCTCCGGAGCGGGCGCTTGCGCAGGCGGTCGGCGACTTTCGCGGTCCCGGCCATCTGGTGCTGGTTTACGAGCGCGGATCGGCTCCGGCGCGAGTCCGTCAGGCCGCTGAACGGGTGGGCGTGTTCGTCAACTGTCTGAAGCCATTCGACAGCCAGCTTGCGCAGTACGCGGAAGTGTTCGCGCGGCTGCGCGGCGTGGAACTGGCGCCCAAGGCGGCGGAGGTTTTGGTCTCGGTTCACGGTTCAGACCTCGCGGCGCTATTCAACGCAATCGACAAAGCGGCGCTTTTTGCTGAGGGCGGAAAACTGAGCAGCGTCGAATCCGGGGCGCCGGGGCTCGCGCGGCCTCCTGAGATGTTCGAGCTCGCGGACAGCCTGGCGCGGGGAAGCCTTTCGAAAGCGTTGATGCTGCTTGAGCGTGCCACGCTTTCCGGGCGCGACCCGCTTGAAATCCTTGCCGTGGAGATCGCTCCTGTGGTCAGGAGGATGCTGGTGGCTGCGGTCATGCTCGAAGGCGGGGCAGGCAACACTGAGGTCGCGTCCGCCCTGGGCGGACCGCCGAGCGGTTTTATCGCGTCGCAGGCGATCGAGGGTGCGCGCCGGATTGGCGTCGAACGCCTGCGCCGGGCTCATCGTCGGATCGCCGAACTGGACGACGGAATAAAGCGCGGGATTATACGGGAGCGCGTCGAGGCGCTATCGGCGCTGTTATTCGAGCTTCAGGCGTAACGTGAGCATGCATCTCCTGCGGCGACCGCCGGCCGCGGGAGGGTGGCGGATGCCCAACGGTTGAAATTACGAGGGGGTTGGGGCGGCGGTCCGGGCGAGGCGCTTGGTCAGGCGGCTAATCTTGCGGGCGGCCGTGTTGCGGTGAATAACACCGGAGCTCGCAGCTTTATTCAGGAGCTTCGTTGCAGTGCGCAGCGCCTGCTCGGCTGCAGTCCGGTCGGCCTCCACCATCGTCTCGATTGCCTGCTTGACGCCGCTGCGCATCCTGGTCTTGACGGCGTGGTTGCGCTCGCGCCTTTTCAGGCTCTGCCGATGACGTTTGGCCGCTGACGGATGATACGGAATATGCGGCATAGAGCCATTTGACTATCAGCAAGGAGCCAACCGGTCAATAAGGATTCCGCCATATTGCAGACGGATGCGCCCGGATTGCTCAGCCGGAGGCCGCGTTCAGGAGGTTTGCCGCGAGAAAATCGGAAAGGTCATACAGCCCGGGCTGGCTAATCTCGTGCCCGCAGGCATACTCCCGGTAGTCTGGGGAAAGCCCCAGGGCACGCAGGCGCCGTATCGATTCGCGCGCGTACTCGATCGCAACCAGATGGTCCGCCGTGCCATGCGCCACGAGCGCCGGCAAGTCGATTCGCGCTCCCGAAAGCCCGGCACCCTGGGCAAGAGCGTCAGGAAACCAGGATGAGAGCGCCGCTATGGCAGCAAAACGTTCCGGCCGTGCGATCGCAAGGGCATAGGCCATCACGCCACCCTGGCTGAACCCCATCAGGGCGACTCTGCGGGTGTCAATCGGATAACGGCGAAGCGCTTCGTCGATGAAGCTCTGCACAAGCTCTGCAGCGGCTTTCAGGGCGGTGGCTTCAACCGCCATCCCGGACTGGAGCGGGAACCATGAATAGCTTTGGGCGAGGTCCCCGTTAAGTTCGAGCGGCCCTTGAGGACAAAGCATCAAAAGGCGCCCGGAGGCCAGGTAGGGCGCAAGCGCGAGCAGATCGAAAGCGTTCGCACCCCATCCGTGGAGAGCGACGATAGCCGGATAAGGACCACTGCCCGCAGGTTCGAAGGCCGTGTGAATCAGGTTCATTATTGTCGAGTACCTCCGCTCGCCGGTACCCTTGCATCCGAAACGGTGAAAGGCGAGTGAGCCGGTCAAGGGACTCGAAACGCGAGCGATAGCGCAATCGCCGTTCACCCGGATTCGCGCATGGGATATCTTAGCCCTCCAGTTTGAGGACGGCTTGCGAATCGCGGGCTTTCGGGAGAGCAGACCCAATTTGTCGCAGCTAACTTGTCAACGGCCGGCAGGCGTCCGGCGAGCTCTTGCGGTGCTCACCGCGGCCGTGGCTTGCGGGTGCGCAAGCGGCTTGGCGAGGACGGGTGCGGATCGTTGGCTTGGAGTTTTTGTCGGTCTATTCCTGGCCGTTCTGGTCGCCTGGGCCGTCAGAGCGTCTGTAAAGCCGCAAACGGAGGACTTTCGAGCCGACGAGCGGCAAGCGCTGCTGATCCTGGCAGCCATCTGCATCGCAAAGGCGGCGCTTCTTCCTCTTTTTCCCGGATTTGGTCCTGACATCGGCAGCTACCAAGCGTGGGCGGCTCGTGTAGCAGACGTCGGACCAGCGAAGACGTACGTTAAGGGATTCTTCATAGACTATCCGCCTGGCTACCTGTACGCGCTCTGGGCTGCAGGATGGTTGGTGCGCTCGCTGGGGCTCTCCGGCGTGGCGCAACGTATGGTGGTTGAAAGTCCGGCGCTCATTGCGGACTTCCTGGCCGGCTGGGTGCTCTATGCCGCGGTTCGCCGCACGGGGTCGCGGGCGTCGGCCTATGGCGCAATGCTGATCTTTGCGCTTAACCCGGCCGCGCTGTTCGACACCGTCGTATGGGGCCAGAGCGACTCGTTGCTGGCCCTTGTCATGCTGACGAGCGCCCTGGCTGTGCTCGACTCCCGCTACGGTCTGGCTTGGGCCCTTGGCGCTGTCGCCCTGCTGATAAAGCCGCAGGCGTTGATGTACCTGCCGGTGCTTGGGTTTTGGACCCTCTATCGCGCGCCTCTCAAGACCTGGTTTTTGAGTGCAGGCAGTTTCCTGGGGACCTGGGTTATAGGGCTGGTGCCTTTCCAGGTAGGGCATAAATGGGGCTGGATTTTCTCACTTTACTACTCGACGGCCGCCTATTACCACGAGACTTCCGTCAACGCGTTTAACCTGATGGCGCTGCTGGGCGGGCTCAGGCAATCCGACTCGACGCCTGTGCTCGGGATTCCAGCATTCTACGTTGGCATGGCGCTTCTCGTGCCCCTGTACGCGATAATTGCGTGGGCGCTTGCCCGAGACAACTCGCGGCGCGGCTTGTTGCTAGCGTCGTTTGTCGCGATTTTCGGCTTCTTCATGCTCGCGCCCAGGATGCATGAGCGCTACCTGTATCCGGCCTTGGTTTTCCTCGCGCCGCTTGCGGTCGAGGAAGCGACAATGGCCGCATTGTTTGCGCTGCTGACGATTACCTTCCTGGTCAATCTCGCCTATGTGAAGCACGCCCTGGAAACCGTCGTCTTTCTGCCCGCTCATGACCCAATTGCAATTATAATCGCAGCGGCGAACCTGGTGGGGCTCGGAGTTGCCGTCCGCGCGCTTCCGATATGGCGCCATCCGTTGGCGAGCGGGGCGCCGGTACGTGTCACTACGTTGCTCGACGGCTTGCTGCGTTCGCCACGCCGGGCAGAGCGCGCCGCGCAATCGGCCGGCACCGCCCCGAAACACGAGGCCTCCGCGCTCCCGTGGCTGAGAAGCGACACGGCAATTGTCACCGCTCTGCTGCTTGTCGCTGCAGCGATTCGCTTCTGGCGCCTTGGCCGTCCGCCCGAGATTGTTTTCGACGAAGTTCATTTTGTCGGCCAGGCCCGTCATTACTTGCGTGCGGAGCCGTTTCTCGATCCCCATCCGCCTCTTGCCAAGTTAGTTATCGCGCTAGGAATTCTGCTCTTTGGCGACCATCCGGCAAGCTGGCGGATAGGCACTGCGGTACTGGGGACAGGGCTCGTCGGGATTACCTACTTGCTGGGGCGGCGCATGTTCGGATCGCGGTTGGCGGCAATGCTGGCTGGACTATTCGTGGCTGTGGACGGAATGTTCATCGTGGATTCGCGAATCGCGGTAATTGATATCGTGTATGTCACCGCCGCGGCGTGGTCGTATCTGCTTTTTTTTCGCTTTGTACAGCAGGCGGATACGCGCGCGCGTCGCCGAACACTGGCCTGGCTCGGGGTTGCACTGGGACTGTGCCTTGGCGCGAAGCTTTACGTTCCAGCCTTTACGTTTCTCCTGGTGATGGGTTTCCTCGTGGGCGCGTTGATCCAGGAGTCGCATGAGAGCGGGTCAACGTCTGCTTTACCGCAGGCGGTTTCGGGGCGGCGCACGTGGGGCGCGGTGCTGCTGGTCAGCTCGGTGGCAGCTATTGGATACATCGCCTGTTTCTTACCTCATTATTTCCTGGGCTGGTGGGGCGGAATCGAAGATTTATTCCACTATTATGGCCAGGTGATCTGGTACGAACAAAGCGTCTCCTCGGCCACCCATCCCTACGCCTCGCCGTGGTGGAGTTGGCCACTGATGCTGAGGCCAATCGCCTATTGGCAGACCTTTCCCAAGTCGGGGCCGGTGGCGACGATTTGGGGCGGAGGCAATCCGGCCATCTGGTGGGGCGCGCTCACCGCTATAGTCATAACCGTACCTCAAGCGTTCGAGCGACGACGTGTCGAACTGGTTTTCATGGTGACCGGTTACATAGTCTACCTGGCAATCTGGGCACCAATCGGGCGCACACTGTTTCTTTACCATTACATGCCGGCTGTATACCTGGGCTTTCTTGCTTTGGCGATGGTATTGGCGCAGTCGTGGAACGGCGAAGCCGATCCGCTGGAAGAGGTAGCGCTGCTGTTAACCTTGGGACCGGTATTTATTCTGGGACTGGGAGGCGGTCCAGGCACCGTAGTGCTGGTTGCTGTTCTTGGCCTGTACGCCTCGCTTTATGCCAGGAGCGACGGGTTGCAAGGCAAACTTGTCGCGGCGGTTTTCGTGCTAACGGTGATTGTCGTTTCAATTTATTTCTTCCCCGTGTGGACCGGCCTGCACATTCCGCGAGCCAGCTATTACGCGCGAATGTGGCTGCAAGGTCCCGGCTTGCGAAACTGGATTTGAAGTTGACGGTACGGATTCAGCGAAGCATCTTCGCTTTCTTTTGCGTGGCCATGGCGTTGACATCGTGGTCCGGCGCCTCGCCCGCTGCCCAAACCGCAGGGGCTCCAATCGCGGTCGGCGGCGCACCGGCCGAAGCGGCAAACCTGCTTGTCAATTCGCGGTTCGCAAGCGGTTCCGGCGCCAACCCGGACCATTGGCGGACCGAAGCATGGATTAACGCGGCTGCCACTAGCAGCTACGGCTGGACTCGGGCTGCCAGTGGTCCCGGCGAGGTCGAAGTCAGCAACATCCGTCCCAACGACGCACGCTGGGTGCAGCCGCTCGTGCTCGGTCCGGGATGGTATCGCATAAGTACGGAGGTGCGCACAGAAAATGTAGGCGCTACTGCGCAGGGAGCCACGGTCAGCCTACTCGAGGACGGCGCCAATTCGCCTGACGTGCGCGGTACGAGCGGATGGCGCCCCATTGGTCTCTATGTGAAAGTGGGCTCCCATGGCGCTGATATCGAAATCGCCCTGCGCCTCGGCGGCTTTTCAAGCCTCAACACCGGGCGCGCGTTTTTTCGCAATCCAAGCGTAACACTAGTCAACGCGCCGCCGGCTGCTGCAGCAGCGACATTCGATCTCGACGCAATTCGCAAGGCCTCCGGGAGCCCTCCAATAGGCCACCCGGCAACGCTAATAGCGGTCTTCGCCGCTCTCGGCGCGCTTGCCTACTACGGATGGCGCCTCTACGGAACCCCCGTACCAGCTACGGCCTCAGCCCGCGGTGAGCGCGTTCGCGGAACCTCGGACAAAGGGCAGGGCGGTCGGGGCGGTCCCGGCGCGCAAGGTCGGCGCGGAAAGCGAGGCGCCGCACGAGTCAAAATACGACGCTAGCGGGTCTGGCGATGGCGGGGAGCGAAGGTCGCGCGATGAATAACAATCTCGATAGCCGCAAGCGCGTCGAGGTGCTCCTTTTCGTCGTCGGGCTGCTAACCTTCGCATACTTCTACCAGGCTTCCGATCAGAGCACGGCGGCGCGTTTCGACCTTATGCGCTCGCTGGTCGGGCGCCATTCACTGTGGATTGACGGCTACTGTGGCTACAACACAGCCGATATCATCAACCTGCGGGGCCATTACTACTCCGTGAAAGCTCCCGGCGGCTCGCTAACGGGGATTGTCCAATGGATCTTCGTGACCGCGGCGCTCTCGCCCCTGCTCCATTGGTCACCGTCGTGGTTCTGGGCACTCTCAACCTATTTGACGATCGTCCTTTCAACAAGTTTGTTGGTCGCCCTGCTGGCGGTGGTCTTTTTTCGTTTCGCTCTGCATTTGGGGAGCACCGTCGGACGTGCCGCGGGACTCTCGCTGGTTCTGATATTTGCGACGATTTTGTTTCCATACGCCACCGAGATGACCGGCGAACCGATCGCCGCGGTCGCCGTCTTTATGGCCTTTTACCTGTTGGCCACCTACGAAAGAGCAGTGGATTCGAGCCGGGCATGGGTTGCGGGCATGCTGGCGGGATGGGCGGTGCTGTGCGACTTTCCGGCAATTCTGATCTCGGGCGCGCTGGCCGTCTATGCGCTCAGGAAGCTGCCACGATGGAACGATGTTGCGGCGTTTGCGTTAGGAGCTGGAATCGTCGCGGCGATACTCATGGCCTATGACTGGGTCGCTTTTGGGAGCCCGCTATTTCTCAGTTATCAGGCCTACCGGCTCGCGGGAAATACACAATTCCCCGAACAGGCGGCCGGCTTTGTCGGTGTCACTTATCCCCGGCTGCAAATTCTGTGGAAGGTTTTATTCGACCCGCAACGCGGGCTGTTCTTCTGCAATCCCGTGCTCCTTCTGGCGCTGCCCGGTTTTACGTATTTCTGGCGCCGCAGGCGGTATCGGGCTGAGTTTGCGATCGCGGTGTTTGCGGCGCTGGCGTTTATCCTGTTCAACGGCTCTTTCGGGACATCGATTGTTTCCTGGGGCGGAGGAACCGCAACCGGCCCGCGCCAGATGACGGCGGCGATCCCATTCATGGTGCTGAGCCTGGCTTTTTTGCCCGAAGCCTGGAACTACCTGACGGGCGCGCTCGCCGCAGTCTCAGCGTTCTTCATGCTGATAGCAACTGCGACCAATCCACATTTTCCTTATGAGTTCCAGAATCCAATCTTTGACTACGCGCTGCCTGCCTACCTACGCGGCGATTTCGCCTACAACAAGGACCGGTACTTCGGCGGGTCGGTATTGATTGGCGATTCGGTCGCCTTCAACCTCGGGGGACTGGCCGGACTGCCGGGACCGATACAGCTATGGCCGCTTGGCGCACTGTGGATTGGAGTTGGGATCGCGCTGGTGAAAAAGCTCCGAGCTCCGAATCGCCGCGCCACGAGCTCGATCGATGCCGGCGCCGTGGGTCTCGGTATTGCGGCGCTCTTCGTTGTACCGATAAGCGGGCCGTTGGCCGGTGCGTTGGCCAGGACACAAGGGCAGCACGGGCTTCTTGGCCGCTATTACGAGGGGCTCAATCCCGGCGGCTTCCCGCCACATATCGTGCGCGTCGACCGGCGCCTGGATTTTCGCAGCATAGCCGAGATGGGTGCTTTGCCTTTCCCCTCCTGCGTCGTCTGGAGCGGGCAGATCGCGATAGCGCAGCCAGGCCTCTACAGGTTCCGGATGCTGGTTGACGACGCTGGATGGCTGAAGGTCGATGGGCGCTGGGTGATTCGGGATCCGGGCGCGGTTTTTCGCGGCCAGGAGGACGGGGCGGCATATCTGGCCCCGGGCTCGCATCCTATCGAGGTTGGAGAGCGCAACGTAGCGGGCGACGCGCACTTGATTCTTTACTGGCAGCCGCCCGGTGGCGCTTGGGAAATAGTGCCGAGCGGCGTACTAATCGCCGACTCGATCCCGGTGCGCAGGCGGCAGTGACAGCAGTAGCGTACCGTCAGGGGCAAAGTCTGCTGTAGCCTCAGGTGTCGGGACCGGCGGCAACGGGGGCGGACGAGTCGGCGGCAGCCGGGCGTTTGAAGGCCGGACGATGGATCGTGGCGGCAACGGTCTGGAGCTGTTTCAGCAGGCGGCGCTCCTGGCGGCCTGACGAAACGCACATGACGCTGCGCATCGGATGAAGCGGTACATGAATCGGTGCGCGAAAGGTCGCCTGTATTCCAACCAGGCTTGCTTCAGGCCCGTTGGGAACAACTTGAAAGTTGTAGACCGCAGTGGGCACTGCCCCGGGTTCGGCGGCGACCTTTCCAATGATGCCGGCTACCTTACCGCAATCGGCGTCCTTCAGCTTAAAGCCGCCGTCTTCTACCTCGATTATGCCCTGGTCCGGGTTCTCGGCGGTTATACGGTAGCGGTTGTCCGCGATCACCTGATGAACCGCCTGCCAAGCGAGATCGTAGGGTAGGCCCAAGACGAGCTGGAAATCCTTGTGGGCGGACGGCTTCCTGGGTGGCGGATAGAAGCATCCTGCCAGCAAAAGCACGGCCGTTGTTAGCGGCACCAGGCGCGCAATCCCCGTCGTTGGCTGTTTCATCGACGGCGCGATGATAACAAAAGCCAAGGGTGCGGGGGATCTGGATACGGTTAGCGGCTGCTAAGCGATCGAAGAAGTGCTACTTGACGCCAGGATCGCGCCCCGGCCGGTCCGGCGTCATGGGGACGGGATGGCGGCTTAGCGGCTCCCCGGCGCGCCGCCTTTTGTGGTACTGTGACGGGCAGGAGCAGTTGCCTTTCCGGCCCGTTTCGGGAGGCTTTCTGGTCTGGGGAGGCGTTCTCTATGTCCGGCCATTCGAAGTGGAGTTCTATCAAGCACAAGAAGGCTGCACGCGACGCCCGGCGCGGCAAGGTCTTCACCAAGCTGATTAAAGAGATCACAGTCGCCGCGCGCCTGGGCGGCTCCGATTTGAATTCCAACCCGCGCCTGCGCACTGCGGTCAACGCCGCGCGCGCCCAGTCGATGCCCAACGAAAATATCGACCGTGCCATAAAAAAAGGGACCGGCGAACTCGCGGGCGTGCGCCTCGAAGAGGTTACCTATGAGGGCTACGGGCCCGGAGGGGTCGCCATAACGGTCGAGGCGCTCACTGACAACCGCAATCGCATGGTTGCCGAACTGCGCTACCTTTTTGCGCGCCACGGCGGCAACCTGGGTGAGGCGGGACGCGTTGCCTGGATGTTTAAGACACGTGGGGTGATTACGATTGATCGGGGCGCCGCGGACGAAGATCGTCTGATGGAGATTGCGCTCGAGGCCGGGGCCGACGACGTGACTGGTGACGCCGACAGCTTCCAGGTATTCACGCCCCCGGAAAAGGTGACGGCGGTGCGCGAGGTGATCGAGCAGGCTAAAATCCCTGTCGTTCAGAGCGAGATCGCACTGATTCCGGACAACACGGTGAAGGTCTCAGGTCACGCCGCGGCGCAGGTGCTCAAGTTGGTTGAGGAACTGGAAGACCACGACGACATACAGGGCGTGGCCGCGAATTTCGATATCGATGAGGCCGAATTGGCCCAGTTCAGCGCCGCCTGAGCGGGCGTGGAGCGACGCGCATGGCCGGGGCGAGGGGGACGATGCGGAGAGTAAGATGCGCGTAGTCGGGGTGGACCCGGGAAGCGTCGTGGCTGGATTTGGGGTGGTGGACGGAACAGCGCAGCATCCGGTTCTCGTCGCGGCCGGCACGATCCGGGTCGGCTCGGTCAAGCGAGGACCGGCGCGGCTCAACGAAATCTACCGCCGTCTGATCGAGGTGATCGACCATTATCGGCCGCAGGCGATGAGCCTGGAGCGAAGCTTTGTCGCGGTTAACGCGCAGAGCGCCTTTCGGCTGGGCGAAGCGCGGGCGGTCGCGATGCTCGCGGCGGCTGAGCGAAACCTGGAGTTTTTCGAATATACGCCGGCAGAGGTCAAAATGGCGGTCGCTTCGCACGGCCGGGCCGACAAAGGGCAGGTAAAGGCGATGGTGCGCCGCGCCCTCGGGCTCGGCGCTGGCTTTGCCTTGGAGGACGACTCCGCCGACGCCCTTGCGCTCGCGGTCTGCCACTTAATCCGGGCGCGCTTCGACGCTGCCGCACGGGGCGAGAGCGAGCCCGCCTGTGGCCGAAATTAGCAGCGGGTATGAAGCCTTGATCAAGCGGTTTCTGCCAGGGGTCGGGCGGGCTAACCATGATCGCGTCGCTTAACGGCAAACTGGTTGTTCGTGAGGCGGGCCGGGTCGTAATTGAAGCCTCGGGTGTAGGCTACGAGGTCTTCATTCCGCTCAGCACCTACTATCGGCTGCCGCCGCCGGGCACGACCGTCGCGCTAGCGGTAAGACAAGTGGTACGCGAGGATTCGCTGAACCTCTACGGCTTTTACCAGGTTGTCGAAAAGCAGGCCTTCGATCTGCTCGTAAGCGTACAGCACGTCGGACCGAAACTTGCCCTGGCCGTGCTCTCGGTCCTGTCGCCAGCTCAATTAGCGGCAGCCGTCATTCAGAACGCTCCTGAGCGGATCGACGCGGTACCCGGTGTGGGACCGAAGGTCGCCGAACGCATCGTCCGGGAGCTCAGGCAGAAGGTCGGCCAGTTGCAAGGCGCCGCCGCTTCGGAGATGCCCGGTGACGGCCGATGCCCACCGGATGCGAATCGAATCGTGGAAGAAGCGATTTCGGCGCTGGTGAACCTCGGCTACAAGGCTGCCGAAGCCAAGCGCGCTGTCGATTCGGTTGCGCCGGCTGAAGGTTCGTCGGATCTCGAAGATTTGCTGCGCCGGTCGCTTAAGGCACTGGCCAACGAGTTCTAGCTAGGCGTAGATGAGCGCTAGACGGGTGGGGCAAGCTACCAAGACCGCGGGGGCCGATACGGCATACGCTCGTCTTGCGGCGCCGGCCGAGGTGGGCGACGAGGAGCGGACTCTCGATCTGTCGCTGCGGCCGCGCACCCTGGATGAATTCGTTGGCCAGGCGCGGCTCAAGACGGTACTCGGAATGTCGATCACGGCGGCGCGGCAGCGTGGCGAGGTGCTCGACCACGTGCTCTTCTTTGGGCCGCCGGGATTGGGAAAGACTTCGCTGGCCCACATTATCGCGCGCGAGCTTGGGGTAAATCTGCGCTCAACCTCGGGTCCGGCGATCGAGCGCGCAGGCGATCTTGCTGCGATAGTCACGCATCTGGAGCAGGGCGACGTACTCTTTATCGACGAGATTCACCGGCTGAGCCGCGTGGTCGAGGAGATCCTGTACTCCGCGATGGAGGACTTCGAGCTTAAGATCGTTGTGGGCAGCGGTCCAAGCGCACATCTGATGCCGCTCGCGATAAAACCGTTCACGCTGGTAGGCGCGACCACCCGCTCGGGGCTGCTCAGTGCTCCGCTTCGCGACCGGTTTGGACAGCACTGCCATCTCGAATTCTACGACCGCAAGGAGCTTGCGGAGATCGTACGCCGCTCGGCGCGCCTGCTGGACGTTAAAATAGAGCACGAAGGCGCTGAAGAGATTGCCGCCCGCTCCCGCGGCACACCTCGGGTGGCCAACCGGCTGCTGCGGCGGGTGCGCGACTTTGCTCAAGTACATGACGCTCCGGTCGTAACCCGAGAAGTGGCGCTTCAGGCGCTCGAATTGCTGGAAGTCGACGAATGCGGGTTTGACCGGATGGACCGGGCAATACTGGAGGCAATCATCGACAAGTTCGACGGCGGCCCGGTGGGCATCGAAACTCTCGCGGCGGCGGTCAGCGAGGAACCGGACACGGTCGGCGAGGTCTACGAACCGTACTTACTCCAGGAGGGATTTATCGCTCGTACCGCCAGAGGGCGCGTCGCGATGCAGCGTGCGTACGACCATCTTGGGCGCAAGCGCCGTGGTACGCTGTTGTAGTCGGTTAGGGGCTTAGGGCTGGAGCCACCTTGCCCGCGCGGCAGGGTCGGATAGAGGTCCAACGATGGCGAAGTTCCTCGTGTTGCAGCACCATCCGAGCGAGCACCTCGGGCGAATTGCCGAAGCGCTCGAAGCGGCGGCACAGGCTTGGCAATACCTGCGCACTTACGACGGTCAGCGTATTCCCAGAGATATGAAAGGAGCCGCCGGGCTAATCCTGATGGGTGGGCCGATGGGAGTTTACGAAGCCGAGCGCTACCCGTTCCTAGGCGACGAGATGGCGTTAATAGAGTCGGCGCTTAAGGCGGGCAAACCGGTGCTGGGCGTGTGCCTGGGCAGCCAGCTTCTGGCGGCGGCCCTGGGCGCGCGCGTATACAAGGGCGAAAGAGCCGAGATTGGTTGGCATCAACTGACACTCAGCACCGAGGCGCGTTCGGATCCTCTTTTGCGCGGGCTGCCGGAGACTTTTACGCCCTGTCACTGGCATGGCGACATCTTCGATCTGCCGCAGGGCGCGATTGCGCTGGCGTCGTCAGCCATGACGCGCTGCCAGGGGTTTCGTTACGGCGCCAACGCCTACGGATTCCTCTTCCACATGGAAATTACCGAGGAGATCGTTCGCAATCTGGCCCAAGAGTTCGCTCGCCAACTCGAGCGCGAGGGAATTGACGCAGACGCGCTCCTGGCTGCAACGCCGAGCCGGGTCGAGGCACTTGAACCGATTGCGAGCATTGTTTTTGGCCGTTGGGCAGATTTGAGTGACGCCGGTTAGGCGCGCGGGAGCCTGCTTGAGGCTCTGCGGCGCGCTATGGCAGGCGTCGAGGACCGGATATGTGCCGTTCTGGGCGCGAGCAAACTACTGGCCGGTGCCTACTCGCAGAAAATGAACAGGCGCGTTTCGAGCCCAGTTACGCTTGGCAAAAGCTACAGGAGAGGATGCAATGAACCCGCAAAGCAAAGGTACGGTAGCCAAACAGGCTCATGTCGGCATCCCTGAGGGAACCTTCGAGGAGGAGCACGGGCGTCAGGGGTTTTTCGGCCGTGCGTCGCACCTGTATCACTTGCGCCAACCGACCGGATGGACGCGGATCGAGGGACCGCTTCGTCCCCACTGTTTCGAGGGTGAAAAGCTTCGGCCAACGGATATGGAAGACCCGCGCGGCGAGCCGGTCATGGTTGCCGAGAACGATGACTGCGCAATTCTGATCTCGAGGCGGCGGCGGCCGATGCCGTACCTCTTCCGTTATGCTGACGGCGACGAATTGCACTTCGTTCATCGTGGCAGCGGTCTTTATGACACTGACTACGGCGCTCTTCGTTACGCCCCGGGTGACTATATCTACTTGCCCAAGGGCACGACTTACCAGGTAAGCCCGACGGACAGCGACAACTTTTTCCTCATCATCCGGAGCATCGCCGAATTGCGATGGCCCGAACGCGGACTGCTCGGCCGCCACGCTTTTCTCGACCCGATGCTTCCGGAAACGCCTGAGCCCAATCCGCATATGGACGAGCGCGGTGGTGAATGGGAGCTACGGGTGCTGAGCCGCGGCGACACGACGAGCCTCTTTTACCCGCATCATCCGCTGGACGTCGTCGGATGGCGCGGCGACCTGGCGCCGTTTCGGTTCAACGTAAGCGATTTGCGGCCCATCGTTAGCGAACGTTACCATCTGCCGCCCACCGTTCACGCCACCCTCTTCTCCGAGGGTTGCGCCGTCTGTACTTTTGCGCCGCGCCCGCTCGAGACCGAGGAAGGATGTACCAGGGTTCCGTATTTTCATCGCAACGTGGACTGGGACGAAGTGATTTTCTACCATAGCGGCGAGTTCTTCAGCCGGGCTTCGATCACAGCCGGCGCCCTCACGCTTCATCCTCAGGGCCTCCATCATGGGCCGCAGCCGGGTGCCTTCGAGGCGGTCAAGGGCAAGACCCACACCCGGGAGTTGGCAGTCATGATCGAGACCAAGCGGCCGCTGCGGGTAAGTCCGGCGGCACGAGACGTGGAAATAGCCGAATACGCAACGAGCTGGGCTGGTCCCGCGCGCTAGCGGCGCCGCGCAACCGACTGGCAAACTTATCGTGGAAGGATTTCAGCAAGCATGAAAATCGGCATCTTCTCCGTCGTAGACCACTATCCGAAAGAACTTTCGCGCACCGTCGCGCAATTTTACGCTGAGCTGCTGGACCACGCTCAGCTCGCCGACGAACTCGGCTTCGATTCATTCTGGATCGCCGAGCATCATTTCCACGAATACGGCGCCATTCCGGCGCCGGCCGCATGGCTTGCAGCCGCCGCGATGCGGACACGGCGAATCGGCCTGGGCGTGGCTATAAGCGTGTTGCCCTTCCATAACCCGATAACCGTCGCCGAAGAGTACGCGATGGTGGACGTGTTGTCGGGCGGGCGCTTGCAATTCGGCGCAGGCTCCGGGTACCTGCAACACGAGTTCACCGGCTTCGGCGTACCAGTTGCCGACAAGTACGCGCGTTTCGACGAAGCCCTCGACATCATCAACCTTGCCTGGAAGGGCGAGCCGTTCAGCTACCACGGGCGTTTCAACCATATCGACAATGTGGCCCTTCAACTGGTGCCGCTTCAAAAGCCACGTCCGCCGATCTTGATCGCGGTTCTTCGCAACGAGGCAGCGCGCCAGGTGGGCGAGCGCGGCTACCCGCTAATGACCATCCCGTACGCCACCAGCGGCGGCCTTCCTGAGTTGGCTCAGATGGTTGCCGGCTACCGCCAGGCCTACTCCGCAGCCGGCCATGGTGCCGCAAGCGATGCTACGGTCGTTTGCGCTGTCCACGCCTACGTCGCCGACAATGCCGAAGGTATCGAGCGCCACGCCAAGCCCGCGATCGATCGTTACGTCCGCACGCGCCTCTATGCGGTATCGCGACCTTATGAACTGCTGCAGCAGAAACAGCTTATCGCGTGCGGTAGTCCGCAACACGTCGTCGCAATGCTCAGGGCTTACGAGACGGCTGGCTTCGACAAGTTCCTGTGCATGCTCGACTTCGGCGGGATGGAGCAACGTGAAGTGGCGCGGTCGATGAAGCGCCTTGCCGCGGAGGTGCTGCCCGCGTTTACATAACCCAACCTATCCTGGCAGCGTCGCGGTGATGCGGGTGCGCCAAGCTCGAAACGTAGCACTGCGGCTTTCAAATCGCTCACGCACGACTAACCATGCGGGAGCGGGCGGCCTTCAATCCATTCCGACTGCACTATTAACACGGAACAGGTTCAATGGCACTGGTGAAGGGAAGAGGTAACTGTGTGATAATTCGATCGTGAAAGCTCCGGCTTTCGCTGCTTATCTACGACGGCACAGCAGAACTGGCCAAAGTGCGCCGCAAAGGGCGATTCGGCAGTGAAACCCGGGCTTGCCGAGCGCCCTGCGTCCGTGGGAGTGTGGATTGGGCCCTTAAGCGACGAGGAGGGGAGATGCCTGCTTTCACCGGCGACGCCCAATGGGCGGGCATTTAGCGACGTCGTGAATCCGACCGAAACGACAGCCATTGTATTCGCCTGCGTATTCGGCGGCGCGATGCTCGGTATGTGGCTGCGGACGGTCCTCCCCGCGCACCACCTAAGCGCCGACACCAAAGACGTCGTGAACCTCGGTGTCGGCCTAATCGGCACGATGGCCGCACTCCTGCTCGGGCTCCTCGTAGCGTCGGCCAAGAATTCCTACGACACACGCAACAGCGAGCTTACGCAAATCGCCGCTAACACTATCCTACTCGATCGGGCGCTTGCGCACTACGGACCGGAAACTGGCCAAATCCGTACACTCCTGAAGCTCGCTGTTGCTCAGATGCTTGATCAAGTCTGGGCGACAGGCGGCACGACGGGCGACCTCCGCCCACAGATGAGCCGGGAAATCATCTTCGACAAGATTCAAGAACTCGTGCCGCACACCGACGCACAGCGCGCGATCCAGTCGCGGGCGGAGTCCATCGCAATCAAGCTGGGACGGATGCGGTGGCTTTTGTTCGAACAGAGCGGCTCGTCCATTTCCACACCGTTCCTGGTGGTAGTGGTCTTCTGGCTCAGTATTCTTTTCATCAGCTTTGGATTGTTCGCACCGCGCAACGCTACTGCAATCGTGACGTTGCTGCTGAGCGCAATATGCGTCGCTGCCGCTCTCTTTCTTATCCTCGAACTCGACCGCCCGTTCTCCGGGTGGAGCCAGATTTCCAGCGAGCCTCTCCGCAATGCTCTCGTTGTGCTTGGAAAATAGCGACGACCACGCTTTTCCAAGTGCCTACTGCCAGCGGCGCTTCACTGGATTGTCCTATCCGCCCTGTTGATTTAGTACAGGTCGATGGCCATATTTTCAGAGCGCGCAAAAACGAGCGCCGCGCCCACGCTTGGATGCCGGATTAACTTAGCCTTCGCCGATTAGTGAACTGCGACCTTGCTGTTAATGGTCGTCAGCAGCTTGCCCTTGTTCTCCACGGCCTTGTCGATGGCAGCAAGCTCGCCCGGAGTGAGCAACCGTAAGACGCCCTTGTACTGGATCTCGACTTGGCCATCTCCGCTCGAGTATGCGTAGGTGTAGCAATGTGCGCGGAGCTCATGGTTGCCGGCCAGCGTGAGCCTCGTTATCTCCTGCTGGCGCACAGGTGACGGACAGGACCTGCAAATGGAGTCCAATTTGAACTCAACGCTCTTCGGAGTTAGCACCCGCACGGCGGTTTTTACGACCGGCCATTTAGGATTGCCGTACACATTAGTCTTCAAAAACACCACACCGTTCTGCTCTCCGAAGTAGTAGCTCATTGGCACTTTAGACATGGCTACAAAGCGTCTGCTATTCGGCTTCGATAGCACCTGCACATAACCGCCCCAGCTTCCAACAAAACCGGTGTCCGCCTTGGGCAAAAGCATAAGGTTGGCCGACGGGATCGCTGCGGCCGCGTGCCACGTATGGGGCTGGACCGAGTGAATGGTCTCGAGCAGGTTTGCATTGTCAGCCACTGACGGGCGGCCGCCGTTCCAGAACCGTTCGCTTTCGAACATGACGGCGGCGCCGACAATAAACAGAAGAGTGAAGAGTCCTGCGGTAATAACCAGGCGCCTGCCGGAACTGGTCATCTGAATTCACCCAACTATTCTTTTTTATCTTGCCGCGATGGTCGGTGTCAACGCGCTGCCGAGCCAGTCGCCGCCTCTAAATGCCGCGGGCTTGCAGTCATGCGCGACGAGTCCCACCTCGAAGTCATTGATGAGGATCGTGCGTCGATTCGTGTTGGACTGTAACCCAACTTACCGTCAGTCATAAGTAGAGTCGGTTGATGTTTTGCTTTTGGTGGGGCAGTGGAGCAAGGGGATGCGCCGCATGGCAGCCATGACTTGGGTAGCAACCGATGAGGAGCGTAGCGAGCACCCTCGGGTAGGAGGCACTTGCGCGGGGGAGAACTCAACCGTCGAGATTGTTAATTCCATTATGGCCAGTCAGTTTTGGGCTTCGACTGTGATTTTCGTCACTTGGGATGATTTCGGCGGATTCTATGACCACGTTCCCCCGCCAAAAATTGACGCGCTTGGGCTAGGCGCGCGAGTTCCGCTCATAATAATTTCGCCGTTCGCCCGCGCTAATTACATTGAGCACAACCAGCTTGAGTTCTCGTCAGTTATCAGATTCGTTGAGCAGGTGTTCCGGCTGCCATTTTTGACCGATCGAGATCGGTACTCCAACGACATGTTCGACGCGTTCGATTTCTCCCAGGAACGTAGTCCCCTCACAGACTTGGCGCCGCACAGGTGTCCGTAACTGCAGAACTCCTGACTCAACGCCATCGTGAGGCAGGATGGGGCGGGCTGAACATGCTGTCGCTAACGGGCTGGCGCGCCTGTGCCCCTTGGCCTCCACTTCACGTCTACAGGAGCGTCGTGACAAATTGAGGAGGATTTGCCACTTTCTCGCGTGAGGCTGATTGCGCATCGACGGTGTGCGGCGCCGGGACGCGCCGGTTGGCCGTGGCGCTGGGGCGTCAGCCGGCTAACGTTTGCACTCGAGCCATACACATCGTGCGCCGTGTCGTAAACAGGGAGGTAACTATGGAGGAAACGAACGATCCCAAGCTCCGCTCCTGGATCGAAGTCAGCCCGGACAGCGACTTTCCGATGCAAAACCTGCCTTATGGCGTTTTCAGGCGGCCGGGCGGATTGCCAGCCGTAGGGGTTGCAGTCGGCGATTGGGTCGTGGATCTGGCACGCCTTCATGAGGCGCGGATATTTGCGGATTTGCCGCAGGTTGGAAACGAGAACTGTTTCGCCCGGGCGCAGCTCAACGACTTCATGGCGCTAGGCAAGCGTGCCTGGGAGGCTGCCAGGACGAGAGTAAGCGAGCTGCTACGTAGCAATAATTCAACGCTTCGGAACAATGAGGCACTGCGGCGCAAGGCTATGGTCCGTCGGGCGGACGTTGAAATGATGCTTCCGGCTGCCTGCGGCGACTATATCGACTTCTACTCGTCCCGCCACCATGCCAGCAACGTAGGTATCATGTTTCGTGGTCCCGCTTCGGCTCTGCAGCCCAACTGGGTACATTTACCGGTCGCCTACCACGGCTGTACGAGCTCGCTTGGCGTTTCCGGTCGTGACGTTCGCCGGCCAAATGGTCAGCTTCCGCCTGCCGCTGCGGGCGGCTTACCCGGCTTCGGACCGACGTGTGAGCTCGATTTTGAGCTCGAGGTGGGATTTTTTGTCGGTACCGGCAACGATGACGGGCGTCCTATTTCCACGGCCGAGGCAGCCGACGCCATTTTCGGGTTCGTGCTCGTCAATGACTGGAGCGCACGCGACATCCAGCGCTGGGAATACCAACCGCTGGGCCCCTTCCTCGGCAAGTCCTTCGCGACCAGTATCTCGCCATGGGTCGTGCCGCTTGCTGCGCTCGAGCCATTTCGAGTTCCTGGACCCGTCCAGGACCCGCCGGTACTGCCCTATCTTCGCTACCGGGGCGACTGGGCGTTCGACCTGAACCTCGAGGCGTGGCTTACGCCGCAGGGCACCGGCGATGCGGTCCGTATTTGCCGAAGTAATCTTCGCCTGCTCTATTGGAACGCGCTGCAGCAACTCGCCCATGCCACGGTGAACGGCGCCCGCCGGCGCCCTGGCGACCTGCTGGCCTCCGGTACCGTATCGGGACCCACGCGTGACTCGATGGGCTGCATGCTGGAGATCACCCGCAATGGCGCAGATCCCTTGGAGCTTCCTGGCGGCATACGGCGCGCATTTCTCCAGGATGGCGATAGCATCACGCTGCGCGGATGGTGCCAGGGGCCAGGCTATCGTGTCGGCTTTGGCGAGTGCACGGCGCGGGTGCTGCCAGCCGCATGACGAGCCGCGGCCTCATCCCTTGGGAAGGCCGAGGACTCGTTCGGCTATGATGTTACGCTGAATTTCGCTCGTGCCGGCGGCGACCGTGTATCCGCGGGCACCCAGGGTCCGGCGAAGCCAACGGCCATCCTCGCGCACAAAGGGAGAGTCCGGTGCGAGATTGCCGTCGAGACCCAGCAGTTCGTCAGCGAACATCGCAGCCCTGAGGTTCAGTTCGGTGGCAAAGAGCTTGCCGAAGGAACTTTCGGGACCTGGTATTGCGCCCCGGAGCTGGCGAGTTATGGTGCGATAGCGGCTAAGTCTGAGGCATTCCGCCTCGATTTTGAACTGCGCGAGCTTCTGACGGACGTACGGATGCTGAGCCGCGGGGATGCCGGAGAACTCGGCGCGAGTTGAAAGGGCAATCAGCTCGTCTATCATCTGCGCGACGGGATGCCGCGAGCCGCCGGAGACGCGCTCGTACATCAGCGTCGCGATTGAAACCTGCCATCCCCCGTTCAGCTCGCCGACCAGGTTCTCGCGCGGCACGCGTACGTTGTCATAGAAGACCTCGCTGAATCCTGCATCGCCGGTTATCTGTCGCAGAGGGCGCATGGGGATTCCCGGCGTGCGCATATCCACGAGCAGGTAAGAGATACCCTTATGCTTGGGCGCGGCCGGATCGGTTCTGACCAGCAGCACCTGGTAATGAGCGCGGTTGGCGATGCTGGTCCAGACTTTCTGGCCGTTCACGACGAAGTGGTCGCCCTCCAAAACCGCTCGGGTCGTAAGACTTGCCAGGTCTGAACCGGCGTTGGGTTCTGAATAGCCCTGGCACCAGATTTCGTCGCCGCTCAACATCGGGGATAGGTAGCGGCGGCGCTGCTCATCGCTTCCCATCAGGATAAGCGTCGGGCCGATACGGTCGATTGCGAGTTGATTGGCGCCGTAAATCGGCAGGCCGAGGCGAAGCACCTCGTCCTGATAGATCGCCTGCTCGACGGGCCCGGCGCCCGCGCCGCCCCATTCCTTCGGCCAGTGAAGCGCGACGTATCCGGCACGGTGGAGACGGCGGTGGTACTCCAGCAGCCGCTCCCACTGGCGGTCGTCTACGTCGAGCAGGCTGGTCCCGGCGGGGTCCAGACCGACGCGGCCGAAAACTTCCAGTGAAGTGGTTTCTAGCCACGTACGCAGGTCACGGCGAAAGCGTTCCTGGTCTGTAGTCAAGGCGAAGTCCATCTCAGGTTCCTCGGCGTTGAGTTTGGTTGGGTATTCTATCGCAGATCACTCGACAGCTCGCGACCCCAGACAGCCGGTATCGCGTTAATTCGGACAACTGTCCTAATGGCGAGTTAAAGGGCGCTCAACGCGGTGCGCAGAAGCTGGCGGTTTTCGCTTAGCTCTCACTCATGCGATCTCCTTAGGCGGCCGCTCAGATATCCTTGGCTCCTTTGCCGCCACTCCGGAAGCGTGCACTTCGATCGTCTGGCGTAGTCTAGAGGTTGAGTAAAGTCTTCTGATGTGTCGGTATGTACGGGAGAGTCAGCGCCTAATGCCCGTGCCTGAGGAGAAGGCGAGCCAAGCGGACCCGCGCGCGGCTGCGCACCGGCGCCGGCAAGACGTTAGCGGTGGGTGCCGATGAGGCGTTAAGGATGAAGGAGGCGCAGGGCGGAAGGGCTGCGCGCAGCGAATCAGGAGTTAAGGAGAACGATGGCATACAAGACAGTTAGTGTCCCGTCTGACGGTGAAAAGATAACTCTTGCGTCGAACGGTCAGCTCAAGGTTCCGGACCGGCCGATAATCCCCTTTATCGAGGGCGACGGCACCGGCCCCGACATCTGGCGTGCCTCGCGCTACGTCTTCGACCACGCAGTCGAAAAGATTTACGGGGGCCGGCGCAAAATTGCGTGGATGGAGGTGTTTGCGGGCGAGAAGGCATTCCGGGAGTTCAACTCGTGGCTGCCCGACGAAACAGTCGAGGTCTTCAAAGAATACCTGGTGGGAATCAAGGGACCGCTTACGACGCCGGTTGGCGGCGGAATCCGTTCGCTCAACGTTGCCCTTCGGCAGCTCCTCGACCTCTACGTCTGCCTCCGGCCGGTACGCTACTTCAAGGGGGTCCCCAGCGCGCTGCGGCACCCCGAGCGTCTGAACGCGGTGGTCTTTCGCGAGAACACCGAAGATATTTATGCCGGCATCGAATGGCCCGCGGAATCGCCCGAGGTCAAAAAGATTGTCCGCTTCCTTATCGAGGAGATGGGGGTCACCAAGATCCGCTTCCCCAACACTTCGGGAATTGGGATAAAACCGATTTCGCGCGAAGGTTCGGAACGTCTGATCCGTGCGGCGCTCGATTACACGATTCGCCACGGCCGCAAGAGCCTCACCATGGTGCACAAGGGCAATATCATGAAGTACACCGAGGGTGCGTTTCGCGACTGGGGCTACGCGCTGGTGCGGCGCGAGTACCAGGGCCGCGCGATCGGCTGGGACGATTGCGGCGGCAAGCCGCCTGCCGGTCAGATTCTGGTCAAGGACACCATCGCGGACATCACCTTTCAGCAAGCGATCACTCGGCCTGACGAGTTCGACGTGTTGGCGGCGCCAAATCTCAACGGCGACTACTTGTCCGACGCGCTCGCCGCGCAGGTCGGCGGTATCGGGATCGCGCCGGGCGCGAACATCAACTACGTAACCGGTCACGCGATTTTCGAGGCGACGCACGGAACCGCGCCCAAGTACGCCAACTTGGACAAGGTCAACCCGGGCTCGGTTATCCTGTCCGGAGTACTGATGTTCGAACACCTGGGATGGAAAGAAGTGGGCGACGCGATCATCCGAGGTCTCGAGCGCGCAATAGCAAGCAAGACAGTGACCTACGACTTCGAGCGCCTGATGACCGGCGCCAAACTGCTCAAGTGTTCGGAGTTCGGCAGGGCGATCGTCGATAACATGTAAGGGGCGGGGGCGCCCTACGCTTGCCGCCGGAAATGCTAAAGGTGTAGCGGCTGTTTCAGTGTCGGAGGTCCGCGAGCGACAGTTTACGCCTTGGCCGAAGGCTGGCGTCAATATAAGATTGTCTCAGTTTTGAAGGTCGCAATATCAGACAAGCTTTAGTTTGTCTGTCTTGGGAAAGGATGCCATTTAGCCAATGAAACGCAAGAAAATCGCTTTTGTCGGCGCGGGCAATGTCGGTGCAACCTGCGCGTTCCTGTGCTTTCTCGAAAATCTCGGCGATATCGTCCTTTACGACATCCTGGAGGGCATTCCGCAGGGCAAGGCGCTCGACATGCTCGAGGCCGGCCCGATGCTTGGGCTCGACGCCAGTGTCGTCGGCACTAACGACGTGAGCCAGATTGCCGGTGCTGATTGCTGTGTCGTGACTTCCGGCTCGCCGCGTAAGCCCGGGATGAGCCGCGACGACCTGCTCAGAATAAACGCTGGAGTTATGAAAGAGGTCGGCAACGCGATTAAGCGTCACGCACCGGACTCGTTCGTGGTGGTCGTGACCAACCCGCTTGACGCAATGGTGACGCAGGTGAAGCGGGTAACGGGCTTCCCCAAGGAGCGCATTGTTGGCCAGGCCGGCGTCCTGGATTCGGCGCGCCACCGCACTTTTATCGCCGCGGAACTGGGCGTCTCGGTCGAGAGCGTGAGCGCCACGGTGCTCGGCGGCCATGGCGACGACATGGTACCCGTGCGCAGCTACACCTCGGTGGGCGGCGTCCCGGTCGAGCGATGGATCGCCGGTCCGCGCCTGGAAGAAATCGAGAAGCGCACGCGCACCGGCGGTGCCGAGGTCCTGAACCTCATGAAGACGTCGTCGTACTACGCGGCTGGCGCCGCGACCTTCCGGATGGTGCGCGCCTATCTACAGGATCGCAAGGAGATCCTCCCGTGCGCGGCCTATCTCGAGGGCGAATACGGCGCGCGCGGCCTCTACGCCGGGGTCCCAGTGGTTATTGGCGGCGGCGGCGTCGAAAAGGTAATCGAGATTGATCTGACCGCGGCTGAGAAGTCCGCCTTCGATAAATCCGTCGCCCACGTGCGTGAACTGGTAGAGGCGATGGACAAGGTACTTGCAGCGGCGGCTTAAGCGCGGCATCTGCGTGGCTTGGGGACGGGGACCAGGTGCTTGAGCCTGAGGTGGGAGTTTGTCTAGGGTAGGGCGCGATGCCAGGGAGTCGCGTCCCTGTGGCAGCGCCGCAAGTTCACCGAGAATTTAAAGTTAAAGATGAATATTCACGAATTTCAGGCCAAGGAGATATTGCGGCGTTTCGGCGCTCCGGTTCCGGATGGTAAGCCTGCCGCGAACGGTCCCGACGTCGAGCATGCCTTTGCCGCGTTGGGCAAGCCGATTGCGGTCGTCAAGGCGCAGATCCATGCGGGTGGGCGCGGCAAGGCGGGCGGGGTAAAGCTCGTACGCAGCGCTGGCGAGGCGCGCAAGTTTGCCGAGAGTCTTCTCGGGCGTCCACTGGTGACCCACCAGACCGGGCCTGAGGGCCGGGTCGTCAGACGCGTCTACATCGAAGAGGCCAGCGAGGTCGAGCGCGAGCTATACCTCGCGATGGTGGTGGACCGCAAGGCCGCTGCAGTTTCGGTAATCGCAAGCACGGAGGGCGGAATGGAGATCGAAGAGGTCGCCGCCCGGACGCCCGAACGCATCGTTAGCGAGATAATCGATCCGCTGATTGGAGTCGCTGGGTACCAGGCGCGCAAACTGGCCTTTGCCCTGGGCCTGCGCGACAAACAGGTTGGCGAGATGGGAGCGCTGCTTGCCGCGCTCTACCGGGCTTTTAACGAGACCGACGCCTCGCTGGTCGAGATCAATCCGCTTGTCGTCACCAAGCAGGGGAAGCTTCTGTGCTTGGACGCGAAGATGTCGTTCGACGACAACGGGTTGTTCCGCCATGCAGAGATCCGCGAACTGCGCGACCCCGGCGAGGAGGACCCCGCCGAAACCGAAGCCGGTAAGCACGACCTGAGCTACGTTCATCTCGACGGCAACATCGGATGCATGGTGAACGGAGCGGGCCTTGCGATGGCGACGATGGACATCGTCAAGTATTACGGCGCCGAGCCGGCGAACTTCCTTGACGTGGGCGGCGGCGCCAGCGCCGAGAAGGTCGCGGCAGCCTTCCGGATCCTGCTCTCAGACCAGCGCGTAAGGGCCGTCCTGATTAACATCTTCGGCGGCATTATGCGCTGTGACATTCTGGCCCGCGGTGTGGTCGACGCAGCGCGAGAGGTTGACCTCAAGCTTCCGCTCGTGGTTCGAATGGAGGGCACCAACGTCGATCAGGGCAAAGCAATTCTACGCGAGGCCGGAATCAAGGCGATAGCGGCCGACAACATGGCCGAGGCGGCGCGGCTTGCCGTGGCTGCGGCTAACGGTTGAGGCGGGCGCCACTATGAGCATTCTCGTCAACAAGGAAACCCGGGTACTGACGCAAGGAATTACGGGTGCCACGGGCCAGTTTCACACGCTGGCCTGCCGTGAGTACGGCAGCCAGATGGTTGCCGGCACAGTCCCCGGCAAGGGTGGCACCAGTTTCGAGGGTATTCCGATCTTCAACACGGTGGAGCAGGCACGGCGGGCAACCGGCGCCAACGCAAGCGTTATTTACGTGCCGCCCGCGTTCGCTGCCGACGCCATTTTGGAGTCGATCGCCGCGGGTATCGAGCTGGTCGTCTGCATCACCGAAGGCATCCCCGTCCTCGACATGGTGCGGGTCAAGCACTACCTCGACCGCAGCCAAACGCGGCTCATCGGTCCCAACTGTCCCGGCGTGATAACGGCCGGTGAATGCAAAATCGGCATCATGCCGGGGTACATTCACACTCCCGGACGCGTCGGGGTGGTCTCGCGGTCGGGCACGCTCACCTACGAAGCCGTTTACCAGCTCACGATGCTAGGCATCGGGCAATCGACCTGCGTCGGAATCGGCGGCGATCCAATCATCGGGACGAGCCATGTGGACGTGCTTGAGATGTTCAATAACGACCCCGCCACTGAAGCGGTCATGCTGATTGGCGAGATCGGCGGAACGGGAGAAGAAGAGGCCGCCGAGTACATCCGAAGCAGCTTCAGAAAGCCGGTTGTGGCTTTTATCGCCGGCCAGACGGCGCCCAAAGGCAGAAGAATGGGCCATGCGGGTGCCATCATCGCGGGTGGCCGCGGCGGGGCGTCCGGCAAGATAGCCGCGCTCAAGGATGCCGGTGCCAGCGTCGCGATGAGCCCGGCGGAACTCGGCACGACGATGAAGGCCCTGCTCGACAAACGGCAACGGTAAGCATCACGGTTGGCGAAATGAGAGAAACGACGTTGGCAATTATCAAGCCCGAGGCGGTCAAGCGCGGTCTCGCCGGAGACATCCTGAAGCGGATTCAGGGGGCAGGGCTGGCGCTGCGAGCGCTCAGGCTTGTTGGGCTAAGTCGCGCCCAAGCGGAAGCTTTCTACGACGTACATCGCGAGCGGCCGTTTTATCGTTCGCTCTGCGAATACATGATCTCCGGTCCGGTCGTCGTTGCGGCGCTCGAAGGCGAGGGCGCCATCGCCAGATGGCGCGAGCTGATGGGCGCGACGGACCCCGCCCAAGCCGCTCCTGGCACAATTCGAAAAGACTTCGGGATCGATATCGAGCAGAACGCCGTACACGGCTCCGACTCGGCCGCGACGGCTGCACGCGAGGTGCCGTTTTTCTTCAGCGCACTCGATCTGGTCGGCTGACGCCGCCGGCCTCAGTTGTCTGGAGGATGTATCCGGCGCGCCCCCTTTGTCTATAACCGCCCGCCGCAGTTTCGCGTCCCGCCAGTATCAGTCTAAACTGATGCTGGGAGTGGGGACGACGCCTCAGCCAGCAGGTGCATACCTTTAC
>JAJYVB010000226.1 GCA_021792265.1 Deltaproteobacteria bacterium
GCGCGCTCAATTACGTGTTCGACGCCGCGCACAAACCTGTAGTCGTCGGTGGCACGGTCGCGGGCACGACACCGCGCACAATCGCGAAGGAAATGTGCGCGCTGCGGGCGCTCAAGCCGACGCTCAAGCGTGCGTGTTTTCACGCATCGCTGAGCTTGCGCCCGGGCGAACACCTCGACGATCAGCAGCTTGGTGAGGTCGCGCACGAGTACATGAAGGCCCTGGGCTTTGGCGACGATACCGCATGGCTAGCTGTCCGGCATCGGGACCGCGAGCATGAGCATGTTCACCTTGTAGCGTGCCGGGTCCGCACCGATGGGAGCGTCGTTTCCGATGCGTGGGACTTCCAGCGCGGCGAGCAGATCGTGCGCGAACTTGAACAACGATTCGGGCTTCAGCCCGTAGCGCCATCGCACAAAGTCCCGAAGGCCGCACCAAGCAAGGCGGAGATCTTTATGGGCGAGTCGGATCGCATGACCCTGCAGCACATAATCGATGAGGCCGCAAACGATGCGACGACAATGAGCGCCTTCGTGGAACGCTTGGAAGCCGCCAACGTCCGGGTTCTGGCCAACATTCAGAGCACCGGAAGAATTGCAGGAATTTCGTTCGCGATTGGCGATAAGCCTTTCATGAAAGGCTCATCCCTCGGCAAGGGATACAGTTTCGTCGGGCTTCAGAAGCGGGGTACCGAGTATGTCGAAGACCGAGACTTTGAAAGCGTCCGTCGAGTGTCAGAGCACGCCGCGCGTCGAGAAGATTCGGACACAGCAGCAGATCGAGAACCTGATCGAGAATACCGCGCAGAACCTGACGGCGTTGAGCCAGGAATTGCGCGGGATATTGAGCAACCATCGCAAGCAAATCGAGCAGAACCAGAAGCAGATCCAGCAGGCGCACGCGATACTGAAACAGACGGCCGATCAGCTCGCGGCGAGCGCCCGGCGGGCGACAGTCACCGCGACGGGGATCGCGGCCGCAGCCGGCTTGATAGTTGGGATCACACTAGCGCTCTCGTTGCCGATCTTGCTGCACCTGTAACGCAGGGCTCGCGGCCCGACCGAACGCGGATTGCCGTCGAGCGCCAACTGGACGCCATGCGGGTTTCACGTTTCGAGCTCGGGATTAAGTCCGATAAGGGAATGTTGCTGCGCCAATGGTCGCGTGACGAGATCTTGAAAAACCTACTGTGGCTGCGGCGGCAAAACGCGCGCGGAGCGGATATCTATATCCGGCCGGATCGCGGCGCCGGACACGATCTGGTTCTTGTGGACGACCTTTCCGAGGACAGCGTCCAGCGTATGCGCGCGGACGGGCTCGCGCCAGCGGCAGTGCTCGAAACCTCGGCCAACAACTTCCAAGTTTGGCTTCGACTCCCCAATGCTCAGGAGCCGAACCTGCGGAGAGAAGCGGCGCGCATTCTGGCCGACCGTTACGGCGGCGACTTAGCTAGCGCGGATGCGGTGCATTTTTCCAGACTCGCCGGTTTTACCAACCAAAAACCGCACCGAAAGACCGAACACGGCCAGCCCTACGTGCTGCTCCACCACTGGTCAGGCGCTGCGGCCGATGGGGGCGAGGCGCTTCTGGCCGAGGTCCGCCGCGAGATCGAGCTTGCGCGGCCGCATCGTGTCAGGGCGGCTTTAGAGGCTAAGAAGCAGCGGGAACGGCAGTTCGGGCGCGAGGGTCGTCTGGAAGCCGCCAGAGCCGCTTTTCTGCGAATCCGCGCTGGTATTCGCGGGGATGGGAGCGAGAGCACAAAGGATTGGGGCGCGGTGCGGGCGCTCGCCGAGATGGGCTACACCGCATCCGAGGCGAAGCACGCCCTGTCCGCATCGCCGGGATTGACGGAGCGCAAGCGCGGACACATTGAAGACTATATCGAGCGCACAATCGAGAAAGCTTTCAGAGCGGGCGAGCGAAGCAAGCGACCCGAGCCCGAACTAACGGTTGAATGACCTTTCCCCGCCATGGGGGGCGCTTTGTGGGAACCAGGAAAAAGAGGACGGTAAAGGAAGTCGCGTTCGGCATCGCCGAGCGGCTAGGCAATGCGGCTCAGCGGGATCGCGGCAACGCGCGGCGCGCAACGGCCGCGCGGGTCGCGGGCGATCTGGCGCTTGTGGCCGTTACCCGGCGCGGGGACGCCGCGCTGGAGGCGGAGCGGTCGCTGGTCCGCTTAAGCCGCGCCGAATATTTCGCGGAGCATCGCGCCGTCGCGGCCGAGGCCCCCGAAGCGAACGATTACTTCCTCGCGGACCTGCCGAACATATCGTGCAAGCGTGATCGCCACACTCTTGAGCACCCGTTTTTCTCGCTGAGCAAACGACGCGACACGGCCGCGCGGAAATACAGTTACGGCAACGTTGAGATCGAGCTTATACCCTCGGCTGTCGGGATGCCGACCATATGGGACGCCGACGTTCTCTTGTACTGCGTGAGCCAGATCGCGGCGGCAGGGAACCGAGGCCAGGCGGTAAGCCGCAGGCTGCGATTTCAGGTTCGGGATTATCTACTGGCGACCGGGCGTCGCGATGGGGGCGAGTATTACCGGAGCTTTCGCCTGGCCCTAGACCGGTTGCGCGGAGTCAGCGTCAAGACGAACATCGCCTCGGGTGGGGTGGTTGAGCGGCAGGGATTTGGACTGATTGATTCATGGCGCATCGTGGAGCGGTCCCAGGAGGACGGCCGAATGATCGCGATCGAAATCGTCCTATCCGAATGGCTCTATCGCGCTGCGGTAGGGAATGAGGTTCTTACGCTGAGCCGGGATTACTTTAAGCTCGGCGCACTCGAGCGCGTGTTATATGGCCTTGCCCGAAAGCATCTTGGAGAACAAGCAGTCTGGCGCATTGGGCTTGTCAAGCTGTTCGAAAAGAGCGGGTCGCAGGGCTCGTTGAAGGAGTTCAGGCGCAAAATTAGGCGCCTTGGCCGCCTGATCGATTACACGCTGCACTACGAACCGCACACCGACCAAGTGACGTTCCGACGCCATCCGGCGGCCGCTGTTAACAGCTAGGTTGCCTAAAGTTCGTCATTTTAGACACCGAGATTCGTCATTTTAGACACCGCGCCGGCAAAAAGCCTAGATTTTTCCGGGCCTTTTCGCCGCTTTTCGGCCCCGTAACACTAATTAACATCATCAACCGGGGTTCCTTGGCTGACCCACAAGCGCCCCCGCCGCCGCTGCGGCGGGAAAGGCGGGCGAGCGAAGCGAGCCGCGGGCGTAAAGCGGGCCTCAAGCTGATCTGCAAACGCGAGCTTTATTCGTCGAGGCCGAAGGCCGGCTGCAACGCTACCCGATGGGCGTCGAAGTGTGTGTTCGAGCAGCGAAGCTGCGTACGCGCGAAGCGCGGCGAACGCACACGAGCGCCCAATATCGACCGAAGCGCGCTTGCGCGCGAGGGAGAGATTCTCTCTAGTCGCTCATTTATGAGCGACGCATTCAAAAGCTCTAATCAACTACATCGCGAATGAAATGAGCGATATAAAACAAAGGTTTCTTTTAACAAAGGTTTGATCGCGCGCGTATTACAATTACGGCCGTGACGCCATCCCGCATCGAGCGCCGCGGCGACATGCGGGTATCGACCCTGCGCGGCTACGTGCGGGCGCTCGGCGGAGAGCTTGGGATTTACGTGAGGTTCCCCGGACGCGTGGTGAAGCTCGAGTTCGAAGGCGCGCGTTTGACTGGGACAAGCGAACGGCGGTAACGGTGGAAATCGGACCGAAAGACGGTTGACCCCGGAAGGATAATCACATGGTTTTCTACTCGGACTTCGACTTCGCCGGCGTCTTTGAAGGCGTCGACAAAGCGATGAAGGACACCCGGATCAAGGACCTCAAGAACAAAGTCAACGAGGCCAAACAGGAACAGGAGTCCTGGGTCGCTTACGCCCGCCAGCTCGAAAAGCGGCTAAACGAAGCCAATGAAGTTCTGACTCAGGCCGGCGATGCCCTGAAATCCCAAAAACAGGAGATCAAAAAGCTCAGCGACGATTTGGAAATCGCGCGGAACGCGAATGGCTCGACGCGCAAGAAGCTTTCAGGCGAACTTGCCGAGCTCCACAACGAAAAGGATCCGTCGCATCCACTAGCCGACCCAAAGAATTCGTGGAACCGCTCGGTTAATATGTATAATTTCTACCTCGCCATAGAGCGTTACAAGCGCGGGTTACCCCTTCCCGAAAATGAATGGAAGGATGAAATGCGGAACTGGCCGCATTGTACCAAATGCGGGAACAAGGTTCCGCATAATGTCGGGAGATGTCGCTCTTGTGGAGGCGAGCGAAAGCTCACGCCGACGCCGGAGATTACCATGGATTAAGCGGAATACTCTTCTCCCTTTCCGCTCTTTCCGTCCTGCCCTTTGCCTTCGCTCGGGTTGGCAGCGGTTTCCTGGGCTTCGTTGGACACCTGCTTAACGGCTCCGGCAACCGCACCGGCCGCTCCCGCGGCAGCACCACCCGCGGCAGCACCACCCGCCGCAGCTCCGGATGCGGCTCCGCCGCCACCCGCGGCCGCCCCGGCTGAACCCGCGCTTTCGTTTTGAGCCAGGGCATCTTCGACCGACACCGGCTGGCTGCGCTGGGACATGCCACGGATCTTTTGTCCGGCGTTTTGCGCGGCATTAACCCCTTTCTCTCCGAGAGTCTTTGCTCCGCCGCCTCCAGCGCCGGAGAACCTGCCGATAACCCCGCCGATGTATTCCTGGTGAGCCTCGTGCTCGGCCAGGCCCCTGCCGCCGCCAATCCAGTTCAACACGTTATCTGGAATAAACCAGATGAGGCTGAACGATTTGTGCGCGAGGTAGATTATCAAACCAGCGGTTATGAACACGATTGCGATCGTGGGGAAGTCGACGCGATGGAGCCTTTGGAACTTGCCTGGTCGCAGAACCGCGATAGACTAAGCACGAGGCGAATCATATGCGATATCGGATTAAGATTCGCGGGGCAATTTTCTTTGTGATCTACTTTCTGCCCATCGTTATTCCTATCGTTATTCCCTCATTCCGAATCGAGGAGAGCGCGAGCCCGATCTGTTGCAAATCTGTTGTAAGCGAAGATGGGAACCGGTAGTTATCCACAGGGCCGGATAGGGGTTGCGGATCGCTTCAAGAACCTAACGCGCCGTTGGGGATTCTGCACCTCATCCGGTATCTTCAGGGCCCTGCAAAGCTGGGCAAAATCGGATTGCTAATCTGGCGTACTGGGCAACCGGTACCGAGGGTTCGAATCCCTCCCTCTCCGCCAAAACTTCCACGCAAGGAAGCTTTCGCAATCGCCTCTTAAATAGGCGAAGCCTGGGCCGAACCCAAGGTCGATCAGCTAGATAGCAAGAGACGAACACCGCGATAGCCGAAAGTGACCACAGGAACCCGGACGACTGTACGCGACGCAAGTCGATCCGCAGTCACCGTCGCCCACCTCGGCGACGTTCCAATCCGGCGGCG
>JAJYVB010000227.1 GCA_021792265.1 Deltaproteobacteria bacterium
ACGCTCAAAAACCCTCCGTAAGCCTGACCGCTCATCGCGAGCCCCGGTTGACCAACTGCAAGCGACTCCAAAACCGGCGTGACTTCCAGTTGCGTTCCGGAAAACACCGGATCGTCAAGGCCGCCAAAGGCGGAGGTCACGCTTACGTTGCTCAGGCTGATTCCAAGGGGAAAGCTCGGCGCTTGGCCTTTATACGAAAGTTCCAGACCCAGGGGCGCTAGCAGGCGCGAGAGCGCAAGGTCGTAAGGAAAGTTAACGACCAAAAAGGCCAGAAACGCGAGCGATCCTACGACCGCGTAACCAATCCCGGGGCGCTTCAGGGAAGCGAGCAGCCGCGACCCGTTGCGAACAGCGTCCAAGGCGCGCCTCATCGGGTTTTTCCCAAGGCGCCGCAGCTCATGGTGACGTCATACGAATGCGAGTCCTGAGCGCGCCGCTTGATGTGGATACTCGTGACCGTCAGCGGCAAAGGGAGCGCCTCGACACCATAGAGAGCGTCAACTATTTGGGCCAGGTTCACGTTGTTCAAAGCCACATCGACGCGGTAGCGGGTAAAACCGCCGGCCAGCGGTTGATCGGCGGCCGGCGTGATTGAGCCGATTTTATCGCGTCCGATACTCCGCGTTAGGCTTTGTTCCAGGACCGAGAAAAGCGAGAAGTCCTGCGCTTTCGGGACCGTCTTCTTGCGCGCTGCGGCAAGTGTGCGTTCCATTGCCGTGTAGGTGTAAGTAAGCCGTCGTACCTCGCTCAGTTCCTGGCGGCGTTGCGCAAGGCGGTTCGCGAGGCGATGGCCTAGCGCCTGGACTGGCAGATAGCCAACGTCGTAAAGCAGCAACGCGCCGACCAAGCCGGCCGCGACTTGCAGCAACAGGCGTTCCCGAGGCTCGAACTTCTGGTAGCGGGCGCTGAGTTTGGTGGTGTACGGCTCGATTGCATCGCCAGCTTGGTCCATCAGCTCGTGAAAACGAGCAACCAACGGGAGGAAAATCTGCCGTAGGGGTTTGACCATCGGCCTATGACCCTCCCGCCTCGTAACCAGCAGGCTGCGCGTTCAGGCGAAAATCAACCTTGTTGGCTTCGGAACTCGCCTTGGCCTCGGTCACCTGGATATGCCTGAAGCGGTGGCTTTTGGAGAGAAAAGTTTTCACCTGGTCGACGGTTGCAAACGACGCCGCTCGGCCCAGAATGTGAAGCCCCCGTTCGTCGATCGTCACGTCGAGCATCTCGGCGGGCATTCTGGGAGGCAGCGTCTGCGACAACGCCAGCAGCGTTTCCAGCGGCGGCTCATCTCCGAAACTGACGCCCAGGAGCTTGAGCTGGCTTTTCATCTGGGCGATACCCGCGCGCAGGCGAGTCAGCGCCTGCTCACCCGATACTTTGCCCAGAGCAGGCGCCGCCGCGCGGGCTAGCTGTTGGTTGAGCAGGTCGATTTGCTGCATTGAGGCGTAAATTCCGATTCCAACATGGACGAGTAGAAGAATGATGGCAGCCCCGGCCAGTGCCGCGCTCAAAACAAACGGTGCGAAGTCGCCGGTTCGACCTCGGAAAGCAAATTCGCCGCGACGGAAGTTCAGAAGCTCGGCGGACCGTCCGGCCAATTCGCCCGTTAGCATCCCCAGGCACGTGGCGAAGCGATACGCGGCGCCGTCAACGCCTGCGAAGACGCGCCCGAGGTCGAAGTGTGCTGTATCCGCCGGCGTGAGCGCCAGTGCTTGTGCGAGTTGGCGCCCAAGCCGCGGTACGGCCGCGGCTTCGCCGGTCACGACCAGTTCTGGCGCTTGAGGTTCGTGGCCCTGCGCGAGCAGCATCTGGCGCGCTCCAGCGACTATCGTGTCCGCCGCAGCGGGTGCCAGCGCCGGGTCTTCGCCCAAGCCAAGTCCGGCAGCTACAGTGCGAATCGCCCTCGGCGTCCCGCTGGGATCGAGCAATACGATAGAACTCGTTGCTCGATCGATATTGAGGAGCAGGTAGGGCGCCTGGCGCCGGTTGTGAATCCGCGCGGCAAGCGCCGCCAGCGCCAGACAGCTCAGGGTGACAGTTTTCGGATCTATGCCAGCGCGGGCCAGGAGTTCCAGATGCTCACGCAGGTCGCTCTTCTGCGCGTAAACCGCAATCACGAGCGTGCTCTGTTCTTCCTGGCCAACCACCGTAAAGGCGACGATCGCGTCCTCAACCGGAAACGGGAGGTGTTCTTCGAGTGCGAAGGGGACAGCCTGCTCCAAGCGCCGGCGGTCCGAAAAAGGAAGCGCCAGGAGGCGCCGCGTGACAAACTCACCGGAGAGGGCCGAGACCGTAGCGTGTGGGCGGCCGGTTTTCGCAAGAAGGCGTTGCAGGGCCGCAGCGAGGTCAGGCTCGTTGTTGGCACGCTCTTCCTCGACCAGCGTCACCAGGCGCAGGGAGTTCCAGTTTCGCTCGGCGAGAGCTGCCCGCACGCACCCACCGTCCATCTCCAGCGCCAGGATACGCTGCGCCATCCCCGTTTGCGCTCCTTCAGAGCTCGCGCCAACTCACGAGCATCGCCGTGCCGTTGGGGTTAAGGCGAACCGTTGCCTGGATGAGTCTTCGCGATGCCGCATAAGTTCCCGTTGCCGTGATCGTAAAGTAACTGCCAGTCGTAGTTAATACCTTCATGAGATCGTTGCCCACTTGTCCCGAGTCAGGCAGATTGGCCACGTCAAGCACGGTCTGGAAGGGTTGTTCGGAACGTGCCAGCAAAATCTCCTTGATCATATTGGGGTTTGCTGCGAGGGCGGGGTCAAGGGCGGCCAGGACCGCGGGCGGCGCGGTGTTGGCGTTCACCTGATACTCGGGGGCCGCGGTCAGGAACTGGCTCAGGAGCATAAAAATTGGAGTGTTGACGCCGCGTACCATCCTGAGGTCGCCCAGCGTAGGCATCGGCCCGTTGCGCGGCGCATACGGAGGCACGAGCTGCATGTAGTAGTCGGCCTCCGCGCCGCCCACTGATTCAACGCTGTCAGGGTCGAGCCAATCGACGATCGCAGGAATGATGCCCGGATCGACCCCGATGATGCCAAAAAGATTGGTCAGCACGGCGAGAAACTGCGGGTTGACCTGCCCGCTGCGCGGATCGACGAGCTGGTTGATATTGAGTTTGCGCGCGTCATCGACAACCGTGACGCTAGCCGTACCGCCCTCGACGGGTAGCGGCGGAAAGGGCGCCGCCCACGGTTGAGTCAAGGCGAAGTAGGGATGGGGCAGTCCCGCGTTCATCCGGGCCTGTTCCGCCAGAAGCGCCACGCCAACCTGGACGCCTGACCGTGCCAGATAGTAGGCGCGAAGATCGTTTATCTGGTTGGCGGCCGAGCGATAGTCCAGCGAAGCTTCGGTCGTGAAGTCGACCACCAGAAGCGTCATCAACGCAATCGCCAGCATCGTGGCCAGCAGCGCGATGCCCGGTTTGGCGCTGGTGCGGCTTACCATTGTGCGAACGCCATCGGCAGCGTTACGGAGGTCGAAAAATAGTGAGGAGCCCCGGTCGCTTCGTCAGCCAGCACGAGGTCGATCGTAACGGCGAACGGCAGTTGGCGCCCCGGCGGCAGGCTCGCCGAGTTCCAGCTCTCGTTCCAAAGATTGCCGTCAAAATAACGAATATGGAGAGAGAGAATGTTGTCGGCGATTACGACAGCGGGCGCCGAGACGCTCGTGTCGGTGAGAAGCGCGCTACTCTGCGCGATGTTGAGCAGGAACCATCCTGGGTGGTGCGGATTGGTTGCGGTCGAATAGGTGATCAGTTCCTCCGCACCGAAGCCGTCGAGCGACGGGCGGTGCATTAAGTCAAGGGTCGATACAGCCACGCTGTCGAGCGGCCGCCCGCCGCCCTCGTGCGCGGTGCCGAGCAGAAAGACACGGCTCGGAAACGTCGGTGTCGCGACAGCGTCGCGGATTGACGCTGCGAGTTGCCACACGATCGCGCGCCCCTCGCGCTCGGTCACGATACGGTCCTCGCCCTGAACCTTGCTGGTGGCGACGGCGTGAAACGACCCGGCAAGCATCACGAGAATCAGGCCGAGGACAACCGTTGCGATCATGATCTCGATGAGCGTGAAGCCATGCGTCAGCGCTCGCGATGTCCGCCGTACAGAGGTCATGGCATACCCTGCGGCATCATGCCCGGCGGTACTCCCGGCATCGGGCCTCCATTGGACTGCATGCCGGCCTGGTTGGGAAGGCCGTTCGGATTGGCGCCATTGGGCATCGGCAGCGCAATCGGAACCGGGCTGTGCATGTACTCGACCAGGTCGAAGCTGCGGCTATACTTCGGCCCGTAAAAGACGCGAACCGTCACCTTACGCACGTCGGGAAAGAGCGCCGATTGGGTAACCTTTTCCTGCCAGCGGTAGTCTGGGTACTGGCCTGGGAAAAGCTTCTGAAAGTCGCCGCTGGTCGTGCCAAGCACCGGGAATCGTGCTAATTCGGCGTCGGTCATCACCCGCTGAGCAAGCATCGCCGCCCGTGTTATCTCTTCGCTGCGGATAAGTCCCTGGAGGTTCTGGTGGTGAAGCGCAAGCAGTGCCAACAGCGCGATACCCAGGATGGCTATCGCGATCATTACCTCGAGAAGCGTAAAGGCGCGGCGCAAGCCACCGATGCTCGGTGCTGCAGCGCAGTTGCAGCGGCGTTTTTCAAGCCGTTTGGCCAGGCGAGAGAATCTGGCCGCGTCAGGACGCAGCGGCATCTGCCTTGCGGCCGCCAGGAACTTCACGACGAGGCTTCGGCTGCCCTCTGCGGGCTTACATCGCCGCCGATGATATTGACCATCCCGGTGACGGGATTGAAGCTCAGCGTAAACACCAGGCCGTCGCGATTGACCAGGTGAACGGTGGTCGCGTCCACGTAGCCGTCGGGATAGAAAATCGTGCTCACCGTTCCCTTGGCGAAAGTGCCGAGCCCCTGAACCGTAACGTCGCGGATGGCAATCCCGTAAGGAAGTTTTACCTTCGAGAAGCCGGAGCCGTTTTCGAGTGTGAAGACCGGCATCGGGGCATACGGGTCCAGCTTCGAGACGAAATAAGCGCCGTGGTCAAGGTCAAAGGTCAACCTTAACACCAGCCTTCGGCTCTGCGCTTCGTCAAACAGGTAGCTGGCGCGCCCGGCTATGCGGCGCGCCTGGCTCGCCAGTTGGGCGCGGCGAACGCTGCCCAGGTAAGGCATCGCGATCATCGTCATCAGACCGATAATGAAGATGACAACCGCGAGCTCGAGCAGCGTAAAGCCCGACGCCGCACCGCTTTGGCGCCTTAGTTTTTTGTGACTTGGCGGGTAAGGCGTAATCAAGGCCGCGACCCCCGGCAGGTTGGCGAAAAAACTTTTCACCAACCTGCTTCCCTCACCGTAGTCTCTCCCGGAGGGAGAGAACTAAAGGAGAGAGGCCCGTTTCTTCGCAGGGTGTTGAGCA
>JAJYVB010000228.1 GCA_021792265.1 Deltaproteobacteria bacterium
GACGCCTGCCGACGCTATCGCCTTGGTCATAGCGGCAAGCAGGCCCGGCCGATCGACGCATAGCACCCGCAGCCGGATAAGCCGCGGCGCCTGATCGCCGTCGCGCCAGACAGTTGGCACCCGCCGCTGCGGATCCGTCAGCAGAGCGTTGGGGCAGCTCGTCAGGTGGACGGTGACACCGCGCCCGCGGGTGATGAAGCCGGTTACCGCCTCGCCGGGCAACGGGTTACAGCAGCGTGCAAAGCGCACCATGATATCGCCCATTCCCGATACCACGACCGCGCTCTCGGTCGCGACCCGGCTTTGGCGGGCTGCAGCGCGCTCGTGCGCCACGGCCGGCGCCGGCTGCTTATCGGAGCGGTAGAGCGCCAGTTCGCCGGGCGTCAGGACTTTGGAAAGAAGTTGTCCGGGCGTGACGATTCCGTAGCCCACTGCAGCCAGCAGGCTGTCGATGTCGCGCTGGGAAAATTCTTTGAGCGCCGACTCCAAGCGGTGGTGCGTCCGAAGCTGCGCCACGGTCAGTCCCAGCGGCGCTAGCTCACGTTCCAGCAGCGAGGCGCCGACTTCCCGCGAGCGTTCAGCCTGCTGTGCGCGCAGCCATTGCCGGATTCGGCTCTTGGCGCGCGCCGTCACAACGAAGTTCAACCAGTCTTTGCCGGGATTTTGGCGCTCCGACGTGACTACCTCGACGGTATCGCCCGATTGCAACCGATAGCGCAACGGCATCATCCGGCCGTTCACCCGCGCACCGACCAGGTGATGGCCGACCTGCGAGTGAATCCGGTAGGCAAAGTCGATAACGGTCGCGCCCTGGGGAAAATCGAGCACGTCGCCCTTGGGCGTAAAGACAAAGACCTCGGCTGGAAAGAGATCGTCCTTGACCGTAGAGAGGAACTCCTCGGGGTCTTTGAGGCTCTGATGCCACTCCATCAGGCGGCGAAGCCAGGAAAAGCGCTCGGTTTCGGTACCGACGGCGGCGCCGTCGCCCTCTTTGTAGCTCCAATGGGCCGCGATCCCTTCCTCGGCCACGCGATGCATCTCGTGGGTCCGGATCTGCACCTCCATGCGCTGTCCGCGCGGTCCGATGACGGTGGTATGGAGCGACTGATAAAGGTTGGGCTTGGGCAGCGCGATATAGTCCTTGAAGCGGCCGGGCACCGGCTTCCAGTTGGCGTGCACTACGCCCAGCGCTTCGTAGCATTCGCGCACCGTGGCCACGATAATGCGGAACGCGGCCAGGTCATGGACCTGGTCGAAACCCAGCCCCTCGTCCTGCATCTTGGTGTAAATCGAGTAGAGGTTTTTGGGGCGGCCGGTGATTTCGGCCTTCACCCCTGCCGCTTCCAGACGGCGCCCGATAATTTCAATCACCGCCCGGATGTATTCCTCCCGCCCAGCCCGGGCCTTGGCGACCAGCGACTCGAGCGTTTGGTAAGCGTGCGGGTTGAGATAGCTGAAAGCGCGGTCTTCAAGCTCCGACTTGAGCCAATAGATGCCAAGGCGATGGGCAATCGGGGCGTAAATCTCCATCGTCTCGCGCGATATCTCCTCCTGCTGGTCGGGCGCGAGCGAGTCGAGCGTACGCATGTTGTGCAGGCGGTCGGCGAGTTTGATGAGCACGACCCGGATATCGTGGGCCATGGCGATGACCATTTTGCGGAAATTCTCGGCCTGCTTCTCCTCACGGCTCGAGAACGTGATCTTGGAGACCTTGGTCATGCCGTCGACCAGGCGCGCCACCTCGGGACCAAAGCGCTTCTCAATCTCTTCAAGCGACGTGCCGGTATCCTCGACCACGTCGTGCAGCAGTCCGGTGACCACTGAGGGGGTGTCGAGCTTAAGCCGGGCGATTATTAGAGCGACGTTCAGCGGATGCGTAACGTAGGGCTCGCCGGACTTGCGGCGCTGGCGCTCGTGCATCCGCGCCGAATAGTCGTAGGCGCTGCGTATCAGCGCCTCGTCGAGATTAGGGACATAGCCGCGCAACTGAGCCAGGAGCTCTTCAAGTTCCGCCGGACTGGCAGGCTCGGCTAGCGCTTCCATGGCACGAACTCCGGGCGCAGCCGCCCGACCCGAAGCCGCTCAGCCTCGACCACGCAAGCCAGTTCGCCCAGCGAACGCTCGCGGTCAACGTTGATTATCAGGTAGTTGTACTCGGGAAAGGCGGAAGCTTCCTGCCAGGCGCGCTGCAGGCGCTCCCGGATAGCTTTCTCGTCTTCGGTAGCGCGCCGGCGCAAGCGCTGTTCCAAATCGGCGAAGCTCGGGGGCATCACAAACACGCTGACTGCGTCCTGCGGGTAGCGCCGCCAGATCTGGCGGGCGCCCTGAATATCGATGTCGAGTAAAAGGTCGCGCCCCGTCGCAATCGCGCGCTCCAGCGGCTCACGCGGCGTCCCGTAATGAGCATCGAAGACCTCCGCCCACTCGGCAAGCCCGCCCTCGCGGCGCACGCGCTCGAAGTCAGCCGGACTCACAAAACGATAGTCAACCCCGTCGCTTTCGCCTTCGCGCGGCTTGCGCGTTGTCAGCGATACCGAAGCTTCCAGCCCTTCGATCCTTTGAAGCGCGGCGCGGGAGAGAGTCGTCTTCCCTGCCCCCGATGGAGCCGACAGGATAAAAAGGATACCGCGCCTGGACCTTTTCATATTTCATCATCCGGGCAAGCCTTCCGTCAAATGGGGCCCGGATTGCACACTTCACTCTATATTCTGGACCTGCTCACGCATTTTTTCGACTTCGCCCTTGAGCCCGACCGCGAGTTGTGCCAAGGCAGTGCTCTGCGATTTTGCGCCGATCGTGTTGACCTCGCGGCTTATTTCCTGAAGCAGAAACTCGATTGACTTCCCGACGGGACCGGTATGCCCGAGGAACGCCCCCAAGGCCTCGAGATGGGCTTCCAGACGGGTAACCTCCTCGCTGATATCGCCCTGCTGGGCGGTACTGGCGGTCTCATCGAACAACCGGCGCTCATCGACAGGCAGATCGTTCAGAAGTTCACGCACCCGGGCGTGGAAGTTGGCAGCTATCTGCGCTCGAGCCTGGGCGGCAAGATTCTCCAGCCGAGGCAAGGCCGCCGACAGCCTCCCGAGGCGAGTCGCGAGGTCGCGCCGCAGCGCCCGGCCTTCGCGATTGCGTTCGGCATCGAGCGCCTTGAGCGCGCGGGCCACGGCTTTCAGCCCAAGTTTCGCGCTAAGAAGTGGTTCCTGCTCGGGCTCCGTGACCAGAAAAATCTCCGGCCGTTGAAGCAGCGCCTCGACGCTTAGGCGATCCTCGAGCCCCAGCGATCGCCCCAGCCGGCGCAGGGCCCTGACATAAGTGCGGGCAAACTCCTCGTTTACCTTGAGCCGCGTGCTGGCTGGTTTCGCCGCTACGCAGCGCACCATTACTTCTACCCGCCCGCGGGCAACGACTCCCTGGACCAGCTTTCTTATCTCCGCCTCGTACTCGCCCCATCCCCGGGGCAAGTTCAGCTTGACGTCGAGAAAACGTTGGTTTACGGCGCGAACCTCGGCCGTTACGTGGATCTGGTGCTGTCTTGCTTCGCCGCGTCCGAAGCCAGTCATGCTGCGCATCGCGACCCGCCTCTCCCTTGCCTGGCTTTCTCGCATTTTCGCACGGCCGCAGCAGCGGCCGATGCAGAGTTTCGCACTTGCAGCCTGTCGCCGGTCGCGCTCGTCCGCCGTTGCGACACGTCAAACTGCCCCTGTTTCGCTTTCACTGTGGCCAAGGACCCTCCAATAAACTTCCAACATTCGGCGTGCGGATTCGACAATCGAAAAGCCGGAAAGCGCGCGCTGACGCGCCTGGCTCCCCATCCGTGCCCGAAGATCTGGCGAAGCAGCCAGGGTTTGTAAAGCTTTGGCGAGGGCAATCGGGTCCGCAGGCTTCACCAGAAAGCCATTTACCCCGTCATGAATTGAGTCCCTGATACCGCTGCTGTCGGTGCCCACTGCCGGCAGGCCGCAGGCCATCGCTTCGAGCAAGGCAACTCCGAGTCCCTCCTTAAGCGAGGGAAGCACGAACATGTCGGCCGCATGGTAAAGCGCGCATGGATCAGCGACTTGCCCCATAAACATGACCGTGGAGCCCAATCCTGATAAGGCGCTATGTCGTATCAACACATCTTTAAGCGAGCCATCACCAGCAATAAAACATTTCAGCGGCGATTGCTTCGCTCCGGCTTCGGCGAGCCGCTCGCCGGGCGGACTGCCGTCCTTCGCTATCGCAGCCAAGGCTTCTAGCAGGTAGCGATGGCCCTTGCGCGGTTCGAGCGCCGCAACCGTCGCGATCGCCACGTCGTCTGCACCGAGCCCTAATTCGCTGCGTCTGCGGATGCGCTCGGACTCGCTCGGAGGGCGAAACCGGTCGCAATCGATTCCACTTGGGATGATCTCGATATGCTCGCGTTTCACCCCGGACTCCTGCAGCGCCGAGGCCACTGCGCCCGAGATAGCGACTACGGCGTCAACGGCGCGGTTATACAGATACGGGGCGAAGAGCCGGTTGGGCCGGTAATCCATCCGGCGCGTCACGACGAGGCGCGCGCCCAGGCCGCGCGCGTACGGAGCGAGCGCGTGAGCGCGCGCCGTATGGAAATGAACGATATCGCAGCGATGGCTCGAGAGGAGGCGGCGAAACGCGAGTCCAGCTTTTACGTCGAATGCGTTTCTGACGCGGAGCGGATAGCAGACAACCCCCGCGGCGCGTGCGCGTTCCCATAACTGCCCGCGTGGATCGCAGAGGATTTCGGCCCGATGCCCGGCCGCGATCAGGCAATGGGTAAGGCCGAGCACTTGGGTCTCACCGCCCGCGAAGCCGAGTTCTGTATCGACTCCGACGATGGTCAGCCGGTTTGTGCGGGCGGCCGCGGCCGGGCTCGCCGGGTCGCGGCAGTCGCCCGGCAGCCTGGCTGCGGGCTCCGTTATCATCGCGCCCACTCAGTCGAAGAATCGGTAGAAAAGAATCGCTGCCACTGCCGTCAGCGCGTCCCGCCATCCGATCTTCTTGCCCTCCTGGTACGTGCGGCCAGCGTACGACACCGGCACCTCGTAGATTCGCCATCCCGCCCGCGCCGCCTTGACCGTTATCTCCGGCTCGAAGGTGAAACGGCTCGCACTCAGCTTGAGCGCCCACAGGCGGTCGCGGCGAAATGCCTTCATTCCGGTTTCCATGTCGCTCAAATTGAGATCGCTCACGGCGTTGGAGACCAGTGTGATCATGCGATTTCCAACAAAATGCCAGAAGAAGAGCACGCGATGGGTGCCCGCGAGAAAGCGCGAGCCATACACCATGTCGGCACGCCCGTCGATCAGCGGCTCAAGCATCGTCCGGTAATCGGCCGGCGAATACTCAAGGTCGGCGTCCTGGACGAAAACGTAAGGATTGCGTGCAGCAGCAAAACCAAGCCTGA
>JAJYVB010000229.1 GCA_021792265.1 Deltaproteobacteria bacterium
GACAACGGCCGCGAGGCCGGGGTGGGCGAGCCGGGCGATTTGTGGGTGCGCGGTCCCACGGCCAGTGGAGGCTATTGGAACAACCGGGCAGCCACGAACAAGGTCTTTTTCGGCCCGTGGGTCCGCACCGGGGACCGCTTCATGCGCGACGCCGACGGCTATTACCATTTCATGGGCCGCATAGATGAAATGCTCAAGGTAAGCGGCCACTGGGTCTTTCCGCTCGAGGTGGAATCGGCCCTGGGGGACCATCCCGGCGTGGCCGAAGCCGCCGTGGTCGGTGCGGTCGATAGCGAGGGGATGGTCAAGCCCAAGGCGTTTGTGGTTTTGCGCGAAGGGGTGGCAGCCTCGGCGGAGCTCGAGGCGGAGTTGAAAGCGTTTGTGAAGAATCGGCTGGCGCCGTTCAAATATCCGCGCTGGATCGAGTTCTGCCCCGAGCTTCCGCGCACGGCGACCGCCAAGATTCAACGGTTCAAGTTACGCGAAAATGCGTGAGGCTCGAAGTCAGAGGCTGAGACATGGGCAAGATGCCTGATGTGAAGCGAGCCTGAACTGGATGACATGATTCCGGGCGCTCCGGTGGGTCGAGCGTCCGTTGGCCGCGGCCGTGCCGGGTCCGAATGGGTTCGTGCGTGTCGCCGTCGCCTTGTCGCACCGAAAAATTCCAGTTAGACTTATTTAGGTTGCGGAGGGGGAGTCGGTGGGGCGGACCTGGCCACCTGTCTTGTCGGTTCTGCGTTTTCTCACGCGTCGAAAATATTCGGCGCGGCGAGCCGATTGTTCCCGCGCTAAAGACAAACCCACATTGGCGGCATTGGAGGAGGCGAGGATCGCATGACCTACCGCAGGTGGTTTTCTGCAATTTTATTTACCGGCCTGTTTGCAATATCCGGGGCGCTGCGCGCCAACGCTCAATCAGCGTCGCCCACGGCAACACCAACTCCTGGACTGTGCGCGATAAATCAAATGCCAAACGGGGCGCCCGTGTTTTGCAAGACCGGCGCGGAGCCGCCGCCGTCATTGCTCGGAGTGTCAGGCGGCAACTACAACAGCGTGGCAGTGGACAAGAAAACCGGCGCCATCACCTGCTGTGCGGGGACTCTGGGAGCGCTGGTACAAGACAGCAAGGGAAATCCTTACGTGCTGAGTGCCGGACATGTGTTGGCGCGCAATAGCAGCACGTCCAAGTCGGCCGCTCTAAACGAACCCATCGTTCAGCCGGGGTTGGTAGATCTTGGATGCTGGCAAGAGCCGGAAGACACGGTGGCGAAGCTGTCGAGCTGGTCCAGGATCAGTTTCAATCGCGGATCGAACCAGCTTGACGCCGCGATCGGGCGGGTCGTAAACAATGCGGAGGCCAGCCCAGGCGGACCGCCGCTCGATGGCATCGATCCGCAAGGCCGAATCCTGAACATCGTGCCTCCCGACGCGCCGCAGGACCAGCTCGCGGGGCAGATAAGCAGCACTCCGTTCCCGTTCAACGATCTCATCGACGGATTGCCGGTCGTAAAGATGGGGCGCACGAGCTGCCTCACCTCCGGCGCCATCGACGCGTTCGATGCAACCGGCACGGTGACTTACCCCGACACCTGCAACGTCGTGGCTTCGGGCACGGCACTATTCACGCATCAGATCCTGGTGATGGGCCAGGCGCTAAACGGCTCGCAATCGTCGGCAAGCGGCTGCACCTTCGCCGAGCAGGGCGACGCCGGCGCGATGGTTGTGACTGCGGATTTCAGTTGCCCGCAAGCAATTGGAATCGTATTCGCGGCCACGCCTTCAGCGGGCACACCGTATGGGCCCGAAACAGGCGGCACTATAGTGGCGGTGAGTCCCATCCAGGGCATTCTCAGCAAGTTCAGCGTAAGCCTGGTAGGCCAAACCTGTACGTCAAGCCCGCTCACATCGGAGTTCGACATTCCGATACCCCAGCCGAGCGACGCGCTGCGTGCGTCGATCGAGCGAGTGCGAAAGGTAAAGGATCGCCACGCGCTCAGGCTGCTCAAGAAAAAGAGCGTGGTCGCAGTCGGAATCGCGGCCGGCGATAACGGCGACACGGCTGAGCTGGCGGTTTACGTGCGAGACGATGTACCGGGTGCCGCGGCTCGGATCCCGGCTGAGATCGAAGGGGTAAAAGTCAGGGTCAGAAGGGTCAGAGGCAGATTCCGAGCGCTCTGAGCGCTGTCGTCGCGCATTCAAAGGGGGCCTGGCGATGCCGGGCTCCCTTTGCTTTTTTTGGCGCGAGATGGCACATAAGCTGGGGCGCTTGAATTGCGTGTGCCTCGGTAAAGTTTAAGATTAGTCCATCCGGAGCCGGTGCGGGCGGCTATGCTGCCGTAAGGACAGTATTTGCCAATCGCCAGGGATCATTGGGTGACTGCGGGTCCGCAAAGCGGGCAGGTCTGGCTGCCAAAGGGGCAGACTGCCGGAGGGAACAAATCGCCTGCTGCGGCTTCGTATTGCGCTATCTGGCTTGAGACGCGGCTACGGGTAACAAACGATTTCTGGGTTGTAAAGCTCAGCAGGAGGATTCACGGATGAATATGCCTACAGCGGCCAGACCGTCCAAGGTAATGCCGCATATGCGCGATCTGCGCGGTTGGCTCGAAGTCGTCGACAAACTCGGTGAACTTCACCGTATCGAAGCGGAAACCGACCCCATCGAGGAGATGGGGGGACTAACCTACCTGGTAGGCAAGCGAGAGGGCTCGCCGGCGCTGCTCTTCAACAAGGTCAAAGGGGCGCCAGGTGCACGCTCGCTCTTCAACCTGATGGGCACCAACCTGCCAAGGGTGGCGCTAAGCCTTGGTATCGATCCAAAACTTGGCCTGCATGAAGTCATCCAGGAAGCCCGGCTTAAGTTCAAGGACCGAATTGCGCCCGTGATAGTTGACAGCGCGAGTGCTCCCGTCAACGAGAACGTGCTGGTGGGCGATAAAGTTGACCTCAGCATTCTGGGCGCGCCCAAGCATTGGCCGCTGGACGGGGGACGTTACGCAGGAACCGCCGACATCGTTATAACCCGAGACCCGGACCTCGGGCACGTCAACGTCGGAACTTACCGCATGATGGTCCAGGACCGTAACCGTATCGCGCTTTATTTGAGCCCCGGCAAAGACGCGCGGTTGCACATTGCTCGGGCGTGGCAGCGCGGCCAGGACGTCGAGGTTGCCGCGGTACTGGGCCTCCATCCGATGTGGCTGGTGATCGGCTCGCAGACTTTCCCCAAGAACATGTCCGAGTACGAGGCTATGGGCGGCGTGATGGGCGCGCCGATGGAGGTGGTCACCGGCGATATTACCGGCCTGCCAATCCCGGCGCATGCCGAGATAGTGATTGAGGGCGTAATCCGGGCAAATTCCACTAGAGCCGAGGGACCTTTCGGTGAGTTCACAGGCTATTACGGACGGCCTGAAGGCGCCGCACCGCTGGTCGAGGTAAAAGCGATTCGCCATCGCAACCAGCCGATCCTCACCAACGCCCTGATGGCCGACTACCCGAGCTGCGAGATGGCGTTGTTCTTTGCAGTCGCCCGCAGCGCCAGGCTCTGGGACGACCTCGACAAGTACGGCATCCCGGGAGTAAAGGGCGTATGGGCAGTGCCGGCCGCCGCGTCGGCATTCGGCATGGCCGTGGTGTCAATCGAGCAGCGCTATGCCGGCCATGCAGCGCAAGTCCTGGCGCTCGCAGCCCAGGCGCCCAGCTTGGCCTATTACACCAAGTGGCTCGTCGCAGTCGACGACGACGTCGATCCGACCAACATGAACGAGGTGCTGTGGGCGATGTCGACGCGGTGCCATCCGGTTGACGACATCGACATCCTGCGCAACACCTGGAGCACATGGCTCGACCCCAGCCAAAACCCGCCCGAAAAGCGGCCGTGGGGATGCAAGGCGCTTATCAACGCCTGCAAGGAGCATCGCTACCTGGAGTCCTTCTCGAAACGGACGACGCTGACCCGGCCGACGTGGGAGCGTATAGCAGCTCGATGGTCAAAGGAGTTCGGCTTGCCCGGCGAAGCTCCCGAACTACGCCATTACGAGACCGGAGCTGACACAGTCGCGTATCACGAAGGTTCAGATTTAAGCCGCCAGCGAACCGGAAGATAGCGAGCCACAAGCGCTAGGCGAAAACGGAAACGCCATCGGGAATTCCCGATGGCGTTTCCCACCGTCCGGCGTTCGCAAAGGTGGTCCCCGGTCCGTATTGCAGCACGCAGCCGCGCGACCGCAACCTTCGCAGTAGCCGCCTAGCGTCGGGATGGGGCTGCCCGTTAAGGCTGATGATAATTCTGCTGAAAATGCTGCGGGCGCATAATGGCCCTCAGCACGTGGGCCAGGCGGTCCCGCTCGACCGGCTTCGAGGTGTAATAAAGAACGCCGTGGCCACGGGCCAGCCTTTCGGTCTCCACGCTATGCTCGGAGGCGACGTAGACCACCGGCGCACCGCCGGTCTGACTGCGGACCTGCTCAAGGAACCATCCGCGCTCGTCCTTGGAGACTACCTCGTCGTTGATCAGGATAAGCTTGAGGTTCAGACGCGAAAGCGCCTCGCGCCCCGATCGAGCGTCGGGGCAGGCCTCAACACGCCAGCGGCGGTTACCGGCCTCGGAAACCAGCGTAGCCAGCCCGTCATTTTCAGACGCTATGACAAGAGCCTCGGGAACCATAACAAAACCGCTGGGTTTTTGGACTAGCTTAGATCATGCCAAAGCCTCTAAGCTTTGCTTTCGAACACTCATAGCCTTCCAGCGCACAGCCGCTATGGCGCCTTGGGCAACATGCGTGTTGCGATCGGCGTCAATTTTGCCGTCGCGAGGTATCTGTAGGCCGTGCCACAAAGGCGTGATACCATCGAATTTCCGGGGATTGGGGTCCGCGCGGGGCAACTGTGGACCAATCAATCCCATACCTGCTATCGGTACCAACGAAAATGGCCAGCTACGAAGCCAAGGTGATGGAATCGAGTGAGGTCCCACTGCCCCAGGGGCAGCCAGCCTACTTTCACCTTTTGTGGGATCACGAGCTCGAAGACCTCAGCGGCGTGCTCAGGATCATAGCCGAGCGCAGGGAGGAAGTTTTCCGGCGCTGGTACAGCCTGTACGTCGTTCACTTCGGTGACGCGAGGGCCCTGACCGAGGCGGAATTTCAGGAGATTTTCGGTACCGAGCTGCAGGTTTCGGTACGCACCCTCCTGCAACACGATGTGGCCGGGTTTGTCGAGAACGTGCGCCGTCAAGGCGATCAACTCGCCCGCCGCAAAGTCCCCTTTTCAGAGGTTGTCGTCTCGACGCACCTGTTCGAGGAAAGCGCCACCGCGGTCTTCCCTGCCCTGCTGACACCGAAGGTCTACCTGGCTTTCGACAAGCTGAGCCACATCCGGATAATCCTTCTTGCCGACAGCTAT
>JAJYVB010000230.1 GCA_021792265.1 Deltaproteobacteria bacterium
CCCCGCGAAGCCTGCATCGCGGGGACTCTTCGCTGGCGCTCAGAGTGACGGAAAGGAGCCGCGGCGAAGCGAGTATTCCGCCTGTGCGTCATCCTGAGCGAAGTGAGCATCGCGAACGAAGTCGAAGGATCTCGGACAGCTTCGCGGCAGCGAAGCCGGTACCGGTTCTTCGTTCGCCAGGCGCTCCCTGGCTTTGCAAAGGCCTGCCTCAGGGAAGGGGTCAGGGGTTAGGTGCGATGCTTCGCGTCACCGGGCTTCCCGGCCGAGCATCGCGCGGGCAAAGGCATCTCTGTTCTGATGACCCTCACCCGGCGCTCTTTCAGCGAGGGCTGCGATTGCCCATCGGCGACCGCCGCCTCACCAAGGCCGCGCGGCGTCAGCGCAGGCCGATACGTTCATGGAAAAGAGCGCCGCCCTCTCCCGGTCATCGGGCGAGGGTCAGAGAGCGTTTCGTGCGGGGGAAGCCAGGAAGGGGGTGCTGGAACGCATCGACGCGTCCTGATTATGACAGTTGGCTAGCGCCGGGCATCGATCTATCGTTACGCGGCTTGCCGATGAGGCAGCGAGGGAAGTAACGTTGGCGGACACAACGGCAAGGCGATAAGCTTGCGGCATGGCGGAAATTAGGCTCGGCGCCGCGTGGTGGCAGAGCTACATCGGGACGGTTTTCCTCAGAGAAATCGATATGTATGGGCGCGTCCTCATCGGGCGGTTTCTGCCCACCATCACCGATGAGGAAATAACCAAGATGTCGGACGATGTGGAGCAGGCCGAGTGGAACCGCATTGGGTCTCTGCCCGGGCCGGAGGAGTACGACGAGTCGCAGGCCGTCGAAGAAGCATTCGGCGCCGGACTCGAGGAGTACCAGTATCTCCATTCAATCCGTCAAGGGATCATTAACGTGTTTGGTGCGGGTTTATACCACCTCTTCGAGCAGCAGCTTTGCAAACTCCTCCGCAGTTTAATATACGACCGAGACCTCCAGTTGGAAAAGATGAAGGAGGTGGTGAAGAAGTTCCGGGAAGTTTACGGACTCGACCTGGAGAAGTTTCCCAAATGGCGTGAGATACACACGCTCCGGCTCTTGGCTAATTGCACCAAGCACGGTGAAGGACGCTCGTGCCAAGAGCTACGGGAAATTGAGCCAGACCTCTTCAAGCATCCCGTTTACAGCGAGCCGGAGGCGCCGCCGCGCGCCTTCACGGAGCGCCCGCTAGGGGGCGAAGGGCTTTACCTTACCGTCTCAGGCTTCGAGCGGAAGCTGCAAGCGATTCGCGAGTTCTGGCGTTGGATGGCCGAGCGTCTTGTGGAACTGGACGACGCGAGTTGATCTGCTGTGATCCGGCGCTTGGGGCCTTCTCGTCTCGGCTGGTGGCAGGGCGGAAAGGCGAGGCGGCCCTGGAGGCGCGGGTTGCACGCTCCGACCCCCCATGGTCAAATGCGCTCTTAGATTTCCGCTCCGGAAACCCTCGGCAGCATCGAGCGTGTCCGGGTAGAAGGGGGTTACCGATGGAGAGTAAACTGGCGGCTAGCAGCTGCCCCCTCCCCGTTGCTCGTTCCGGCACCTACCGAACGGAAAAGGCGCTGGTGGACGATTTTGTTGCCCTCCTGCAAACGATTTGGAGACACCCCTTTGGCCCGCTCAAGACCCGCCGCGAGTTCTTTTATCAGCGAGGGAAAACCGACGTGGTCGCGCTTGATGAAAGCGGTCGCGTCATAGCGTTTGAAGCAAAACTCAACAGGTGGCGTAAGGCCCTCCATCAGGCTTACAGGAACACGTGCTTCGCGCATGTGTCGTACGTAGTGCTGCCGCAGGGCGTAGCAACGCTCGCTAGCAGGTATGCGGCTGAGTTTCGCAGACGCGGCGTCGGTCTTTGCTACATGGGCGCCGATGAGGAGTTGGTCGTGCTGCTGGACGCCGACGAAGGCCGTCCAGTTGAGCCTTGGCTATCGAGCAAGGCGGCCGAGGGCTTCCGTCCGACGGAGGAAGACGCAGTTGAAGCCGAGTGAGATCGATCACGTCGCCCGGTGCGCCTGCGAGTCAAAAAGGTACGCGCTAATCGGCTTCGTGGCCGCCGGGGCCTTCAAACGCACGTATCATGCAAGACTGACCACCGGGGAATCGGTGGCGATGAAAGTGTATCAACCCGGCTTCTCGCAGGAACGCACCATGCGGGAAATCCAGGCGATGCAGAAATGCTCACATCCCGGCGTCGCAAGCCTACGCGACCTATTCACGTATGACGTGAGCGGCCAAACCTACATGGTAACTCTGGAGGAATTCCTCCCCGACGGCACTCTTGCGAGCCGACTTCAAAACGGCCACCTGCTCAGTCCCGAAGAGGTTGCCGGGCTAGCGCGAGAACTCGGCGCGGCAATCGCTCACGTCGCTTCCATGGAGCTGGTCCGTCGCGACATCAAGCCGGAAAATATAATGTTTCGGGGCACGACGCCGGTGATCGTTGACTTTGGCTTGGTACGCGACCTCGGCGCCACCTCCCTGACCCAAACGTGGCTGGCGAGTGGCCCAGGTACCCCGTTTTTTGCATCGCCAGAGCAGTTGCGAAACGAGAAGGCGTTAATTGACTGGCGTTCGGATCAGTTTTCTCTAGGCGTAACCCTGGCAATCTGCGCGTTCGGGTATCACCCCTTCGCGACGAGCGCGAGTCCGGCGGAGACAATTGAGAGGGTGATTCAACGAGCAGGACCTGATCCGAGTTTCGAGGCGGAGGCTCGGCGCTCTGGCCTGGCGCCGCTGGTCAAAATGGTTGATCCGTGGCCTGTGCGGCGGTATCGGTTCCCGACCGATCTGCAGGTTGCCTGGCAGCGATCGGAGCAATAGGAAGGTGTCAGCCTATCACCAGCTCGGAAATGACTCAGCGAACCTTGTCGAGGAGGAAAACCTCTCGGCATTCCGGGGCGCGATTCTTAGTCCGGTTAACTACGAACCGCCAGAGGTGGCGGCGCAGGTCGAGCGGTGGCGGAGCCGCGAGGGGTTTGAAACTGTTTTCGACCCGCAACTCTACTATCCGAAAAGCACGCGGGGAGTCTTGCGCGACTGGGAATATTTCCCGAGTGACTTCGACACCGCCGATCAAGCCTCAGAGGCTTGGTGGACAACAATCGTCCAGCGGCTCACGGGCGTGTGCGCCTCGATCAGGCCCTCCAGCGTCTGCTCGCCATGCGTTGTCCCGAGCGCATTTAACGACGACTACTACCTTCACTCGGTCTCGGTCTGCAACGAACTGCTCCGGGCATTAGCGGGAACCGGGATTGACGGACTCCAGACGGCCGTGGTCAGCATGCAGGGTCTGTCGCTGCGCGGCCGAGCCCTTGAGCTTGCCTCAGTAATCTCCAGAACGGAAGCGGAACGTGTGTACCTGGTCTTTGTCAACACAGTGCAGCCTCGGCGAGAACTTCACAACACGGAGGAGCTCAAGGGCGGCATGAGGCTGATTGCAGAGCTCGAGAGGGCGGGCCTGCACGTATTAGTTGGCTTCACTTCGGCCGACGTGATCCTCTGGAAGGCGGCGGGAGCATCATCGTGCGCCAGCGGCAAATTCTTTAATTTGCGCCGATTCACTCCGTCCCGATGGGAGGAGCCCGCCTCGGGCGGGGGCCAGGTACCCTACTGGTTCGAGGAATCTCTTCTCGCATTCCTGCGCCAGTCCGACGTAATTCGCGTCGCCCAGCGTGAACTCCTGAGCGCGAGCAGTCTGGCCAACCCTTACGGGCGAAAAATTCTCGAGCAGCTCTCGGCCGCCCCGTACCAAGCATGGCTCGCGCTTGGCTGGCGGCAGTTTCTGTACTGGTTTTCGGAGATCGAGTCCCGGGTCGGGCGAGGGCCGGAGAACCTCGATCAGCTCTTTGTAGCCGCCGAGAATAACTGGTCAGCGGAGCCGCGCCTGCTCCTCGAGGAAGTTCAGAACAACGGGGAATGGGTTCGGCCCTGGCGAGTTGCGGTCCAGGAGTACCAGGATCACTGAGTCGGGCCCGGCGTCGCCGGACTTCACGACCGACGCCGCCGGCTAGGTGCATCCTTCCTGCCCGAAACGTTGGTAATTGTCCGGTTCTCCGCAGGCGCTTCAGTCGGTCTCGATCGGCAGCGATTCGTCGTGCGCCCACTCGCTCATCGAAGCGTCGTACACGCTGAGATTCCGGTAGCCGAGCTGATGCAGCACGAAAATATCCAGTGTGGCCGCGATTCCTCCGCCGCAGTAGCAGATCACATCTTTCGATTTCTCGACTCCCGCCGCCTCGAACTTCGCCGCGCACTCGGCCAGGGGCGCCAATGTCCTGGTTTGGCGATCGATCATAGAGACAAACGGGATGCTGACGCTGCCGGGGATTCTTCCGGGACGGCCGTAGGGGCTGGGCCCTTTGCCGCTGTGCAATTCGGCGGGTAACGCGTTGACGGTTACGGTTTTGGGATCGCCGATCGCCGAGCGCACCCGCTCCTTGTCCACGAACAGTCCGGCTCGTGGCCGAACGGTAAAGGCTGCCGGCGGGTACTTGCACGGTTCGGAACAAACCGGCCTGTTTTCAGCCTTCCATTTCTCCCAACCGCCGTCGAGGACGGCCGCGTTCGTAAATCCGAACTCACGCAGCATCCACCACACGCGCGTCGCCCACATCATCGCGCCCGCGCTGTACAGAATCACGCGCGATCCGTCTGACACGCCATTGCGCGACATCGCCGCCGCGAAATCCTCAGCCTTCGGCAGCATGAAGCGCAATTTCACGGTGTTGTCGGACAAGTCACCCTGCAGATCGATAAATCCTGCGCCGGGAATATGCTCGGCGTCGTACTCCGCCCGGCCGCTGGCGATCTGATAGGGCGTGCCCGCCTGAGCCGGACGCAGAAATGTCGTGCAGTCGAAGATCCTGAGTTCCGGGTCGCCCAGATGCGACGCGAGCCAATCGGTCTGCACCAGCGTGTTCGGGTCGCCATGTTTCGCGGCTTGCTCTGCCATCTTTTGCTCCACAAGAATTCGGTTTCGCGCGTATTCCGATGGATTACGCTATTGCGTTCCGGACGGCAAATCCAAAAAGCCGCCGCCGGAGCAGACGACGGTCCTATTGGTGGACACGATCAATGTTCGTGATGCTTGATTAGCGCAGGGGGGAACTTAGTCGCGGATGTCGGTGAGTTCGTCGGTGTCGATTTCGGCGGCGCGCTCGCGCGTTGTCAGGAGATAAATTCCGCCGGCGAGCGGCGTCGATAGCAGCATCGCGAACACCAGTCCCCCGATCACTGCTATCGCAAGCGGTTGCTGGACCTTTGCGCCCGCGCCGATTCCCATCGCAAGCGGCGCAAGCCCCGCGCCCGTCGCGAGCGTCGTCATCACGATTGGCCTAAGCCGAATCTCCGCCG
>JAJYVB010000231.1 GCA_021792265.1 Deltaproteobacteria bacterium
GAAATCGACGCTGTCGGGCGCCATCGCGGTGCCGGCTTGGGCGGCGGCCACGATGAGCGGGAGCAGACGCTCAACCAGCTTCTGGTTGAGATGGACGGATTCGAGACCAATGAGGGTGTGATTCTGGTCGCGGCGACCAACCGTCCTGACGTGCTCGATCCGGCACTGCTGAGGCCCGGCCGATTCGACCGCCGGGTGGTGGTACCGCTGCCGGATGTCCGCGGGCGCGAAGGAATTCTCAACGTTCACATACGCAGGGTGCCTCTGGCCGACGACGTAAAGATCGAAAAGATCGCGCGGGCAACGCCGGGTTTTTCAGGCGCGGACCTGGAAAATCTGGTCAATGAGGCGGCTTTGCTCGCTGCACGGCGCAACAAAGACAGAGTTCAGATGGTCGACTTCGAGCTGGCCAAGGACAAGGTCCTGATGGGAGCCGAGCGCCGCTCCCTGGTGATGTCGCTGGCCGAACGGCGCAACACGGCTTATCACGAGGGTGGCCATGCGCTGGTGGCGATGCTGCTGCCGGGCGCGGACCCCGTGCATAAGGTGACGATCATCCCACGTGGGATGGCGCTCGGCGTTACGCAGCAATTGCCGCTCGACGATCGCTACACTTACTCACGCGAGTATCTGATGACGCGCCTGGCGATGATGTTCGGAGGGCGGGCTGCAGAGGAGACAGTCTTCTCCCACATGACAACGGGAGCTGGCGACGATCTCGAAAAGGCGACCGTACTGGCGCGCAAGATGGTGTGCGAATGGGGGATGAGCACGGAGCTGGGGCCGATGACCTTCGGTAAACGCGAGGAGCAGGTTTTTCTCGGACGCGACATCGCCCATCAGCGCGACTACTCCGAGCATACCGCTATCGAGATCGACCGCGAGGTGCGCCGTATCCTGGATGAAGCCTACCAGAACGCACGCAAGCTGCTCACCGACCATCTGCCGTTGCTCCATGCCGTGGCCGAGCGCCTGCTGGAAAAGGAGGTGCTGGACGGGAGCGAGGTGGCGGAGATGTTAAAAGCCTATAAGGAGGGGCGCCCGTTCGCACGCGATGATCAAGGGACAACCGCGGTGGACGGCGGGCCTACGCCGACAGTGGCTGAGGCCAAGCCCGCGCCTGTTGGGGAACCAGTGGTCGTACCGGGCATTCCGCCCAAGCCCGCGCTCGCCTGACAGGCGGCTAAAGCAATTCGGTTTGCGCCAGTTCGGCTGTCGCCAAGTCATGTCGGCGGACGGCCGGAAACCTTCCCGGCGGCAGGGTGCCGGGTGGCTCGGCTTGCCATGAAGCAGCACGGGTCAGAATTTGCGCTCGAAGGGCTCGAATTCCGGGATACGCTCGTTTTGGGCAACGGGGCAACGCTGCGCCTGCCCGCCGTGATGGGCGTGCTGAACGTCACGCCTGATTCATTCACCGACGGCGGCCGCTATCTTGATCCCGAGCCTGCGCTGGCGCATGCGCTCGCCATGGAGAATGCCGGTGCCGACATTATCGACGTGGGCGGCGAATCGACGCGTCCGGGTGCTGGTGCGGTACCTGCCGGCGAGGAGCTGCGGCGCCTGCTTCCGGTGCTCGAACGGCTGCGCGAGCGCTTGAGGGTTCCGTTTTCAATCGATACGCGCAAGGCCCCGGTTGCGCTGGCTGCGCTTCGGCTTGGCGCGGCGATGGTCAACGACGTGAGCGGACTTGGGTTCGACCCGGCCATGGCAGCGACGGTAGCGCAGGCGAGGGCGTCTCTGGTGTTGGGCCATACCCGTGGAACGCCCGATGGAATGGCTTCGCGCGCCGAGTACGCCGACCCGGTCGAGGAAGTGCGTGCGGAGCTGGCTGCCGCCGTGGCGCGAGCGCTCACGGCCGGTGTCCCGCGCGAGCGCATAATTGTCGATCCCGGTTTCGGCTTTGCGAAAAACGGTCAGCATAACCTTGCGCTTCTCGCTCATCTACCCAGGATTTGCACGCTGGGCTATCCGGTGATGGTGGGGTTGTCAGGAAAGCGTCTGGGCATCGGGCGGGCTATGCAGTTGCCTGAGCACAGGTTGGCCCGCAACGCTGCTGCGCAGGTCATGGCGGTTCTGATGGGCGCGGCGATCGTGCGGGTACATGAGCCCGCTCCGGCCGCCGAAGCGCTGCGCGTGGTGCGTGCCATTAAGACAGCCGCGCAGATGGGAACGGCCGAGGTCCATGCATAACTACCTGGCGCTCGTTCCGACGGTTCGGTGGCAGGACGCTCTGGACATCCTGATCGTCGCCTACGTGATCTATCGCGTTGCGCTGCTCATCCGCGGGACGCGCACGATGCAGATGGTTCTGGGCGTGGTAGTCCTGGGAGCAGCCTACGTGGCGTCGCAGATGCTGGGGCTGTTCACGGTCAACTGGCTGCTGAACAACTTTCTATCCTCGTTGTTCGTCATTTTGGTCGTGATTTTCCAGCCCGACATCAGGCGCGCGTTGATGAGCTTCGGGGCAGGGCATTTGTTCGGGGTGCGGCGCCCCGGCAGCAAGCTGACAGACGATCTTACGGCAGCGGCTGCGTGGCTCTCAGCCCGCCGGATTGGTGCGCTTATAGTGGTCGAGCAAGAGGCGGGCTTGAACGAGTATGTTGAGACCGGGCGAGCGATTTACGGCGAGGCGTCGCCGGAGTTGATCGAGACCATCTTTATGCACAACTCGCCGCTGCACGACGGCGCGGTCATCGTCAAGGGAGATCGGATTCTCGCCGCGGCCTGTCTGCTTCCGCTGTCGACCAATCCAGCGGTCAGCCTTGCACTTGGCACGCGTCACCGTGCAGCCATCGGCCTGACCGAGGAGACCGACGCCGTCGTGATTGTCGTTTCCGAGGAGAACGGGATGATCTCGCTTGCGCAAGAGGGCAAGCTAAGCCGCGGGCTTGACCCGCAGGAGCTGCTGCACCGCCTGCACCAGCTCAGGGTGTAGCGGCGCGGAGAGCTGGTACGTTTCAGTGAGCACCCGGGCGTTTGAATCTTCGCTGCAGCGTCAATGGTCAAGAGTGCGCCGTGGCCTGAGCGGCAACATGGGGCTGCGTTTGGTCTCGCTGCTGCTGGCGATCCTGTGCTGGCTTTTCGTGAATACGGGCGAGCAGCAGGCGCGCACCACGGTACAGGTCCCGGTCGTTTACACCGGCCTCCATCGGGGCCTGGTGATTATCAATAATCGGCCCCGGTATGTGGAGGTTGAAGTCTCAGGACCGCGCACCCTGCTGTCGATTCTCGATCCGGAGCGGATGAGGGCGCGGCTTCAGCTTAGCGACCTGGCGCCCGGGCAGACGTCGCTGCGGCTCGCCCCGGAGATGTTTAACGTTCCGCGGCACACTGTCGTGACCCGGGTCATTCCCGCAGAGATAACGCTCGACGTCGACCGTATCGAAGAGCGCGAGCTTGAAGTGAGCCCCAATCTGGCAGGTTTGCCAGCATCGGGCTATCGGATCGCCAGCGTGACGGTGGCTCCGAAGACCATCACGGTGCGTGGACCCAGCCGCTTTGTCGCTCCGCTGGAACAGGTAACGACCGCGCCGGTCGACATCGAGGGGGCGAACGCCAACCTTTCGGAGTTCGTGTCCGTGGAGAAGCCGGCGCCGCGCGTGATCCTCGGCAAAGTGACGGTCCAGGTAGCAGTCACAATCGCCGAAGTGCTGTCCGAGCGCGAGTTTCATAATCTACCAATCGCCGTGCGCGATGCCACATATCGCTTCCGCCTCGAACCGCAGCGGGTGAGCGTGACCGTGCGAGGGCCGAAGCTGGCGCTGGCGCGGCTCGACCTCAGCCGGGCGGTATTCGTCGATGCTGCGCGCAGCAAACCCGGCAGCCAGGCTCTGCCGGTGCATGTGGCGCTCCCTAACGGCGTCGAGTTGGTGCGACAATCGCCTGACAAGGTTACACTATTCGTTTATCACGAACGGCTGCCGAGTCAGAGTTGAGACGCCATGGGCAATAAGCTGTTTGGCACCGACGGCATACGCGGAATTGCCAACGAGGAGCCGATTACCTCGGAAACCGCACTGCGGCTGGGCCGTGCTCTGGCGCACGTCTTTCGGGCGCGCGCCGGAAGGCACCATCGCATTCTGATCGGCAAGGACACGCGTTTGTCAGGCTACATGCTCGAGACGGCGATCGCCTCGGGTATTTGCTCGATGGGCGCCGACGTCTGGCTGGTTGGCCCGATGCCGACACCGGCGATCGCTTTCTTGACGCGCAGCATGCGCGCCGACGCGGGCGTGGTCATTTCCGCCTCGCACAACCCGTTTCACGAAAACGGGATCAAGTTTTTTTCGCGCGAAGGTTTCAAGCTCGACGCCGCCACCGAAGAGCGTATCGAAGAGCTAGTGCTGAACGACGGTGAACTCGCTTATAAACGTGCCGGCGGCGCAGAGATCGGCAAGGCGGCGCGAATTGACGATGCCGCCGGCCGCTACCTCGTGTTCTTGAAAAGCTGCCTGCCGCGGACGCTTACCCTCGACGGACTTAAGATTGCCATCGATTGCGCCAACGGCGCCTGTTACCACGTCGGTCCGGACGTTTTCTCCGAGCTCGGCGCCGACGTTTGTGCGATCGGAAGCGATCCCGACGGCCGCAACATCAACCAGGACTGCGGCGCGCTTCATCCCGAGCGCCTGGCCGGCATGGTCAGGAAAGCGGGCGCCGACGCCGGCATCGCTCTGGACGGCGACGGCGACCGCGCTATCCTGGTCGATGAGCGCGGTGCGCTGCTCGACGGCGACGATGTGATGGCGATGTTAGGCAGGAAGCTGGCTGCCGCAGGCAAACTCGCCCATCGCACAGTCGTGGCCACTGTGATGAGCAACCTCGGGCTTGACCGATCTCTGGCCGCAGCAGGGGTGCGAACCGTGCGCACCGACGTCGGCGACCCGGCGGTCGTGCACGAGATGCTTCAGGGTGGCTACAACTTCGGCGGCGAACAGTCGGGCCATCTGATCTTCATGGAGCAAGCAACGACCGGCGACGGTTTGCTGACCGCCCTGCTGGTGCTTGCCCATATGGCTGAAAGCGGGAAACCGCTGAGCGCGCTGCGCATGATGGAGCGTGTTCCGCAGGTGCTGGAAAACGTCCGCGTCCGGGAGCGCCGTCCGCTTGCCGAGATTCCCGAGGTCACCCAGGCGATCGCGCTGGCGCAGCAGAAGCTGGGCTCGGGCGGTAGGCTGCTGGTGCGTTACTCGGGCACCGAGATGATGGCGCGCGTGATGGTCGAGGGCGACGATAAGGCTGCCATTCGAACGCTTGCGGCCTCCATCGCAGCGGCGATCGGACGACAGCTCGGCCTCTGATTAGGGATGCTCAAGCTCGGCGTCAACGTCGATCACGTCGCTACGCTCAGGCAGGCGCGACGCAC
>JAJYVB010000232.1 GCA_021792265.1 Deltaproteobacteria bacterium
CTGATTTCGTTTTCGGAGACCATCGAGCCGTGGCCGACCGCCATGTCGATACCCCATCCGAGGGCAACTACACTGCGGGCGGCTTCGCATAGCGTCGCGATTCGCTGCGCAAGCGCTTCGTCAACTGGATTGGGCAAGGGCCAAAGGTAATGGATCGTCCAGTTGTCGAACAGATAGGTCCGGCGGATAACCTTCATCGTGCGATGGGTCGCCGGGCTTGCGTCGCCGCTGTTTGAATAATTGCCACGCACCCAGGCCCGCGCGACGATATCCATCGCGTTGTTCGGCACCGAGGCGCGATACGCAGCGGAGCTGCTGACAGCCTCGGGCGCGATAATTCTCGGGGCGGGTTGCTCCTCAAGCCATTGAAGTGCCTCCTTCACACGGTCGGGCAATGCCCGTCCGCGAGCGCGGGCGGAAGCGGCGGCGACGAGTGCTTGAAATGTACGTGCCGGTGAAGGGGGCCATTCGCACTCGCCATGGTCGAGACGTCCGTGGAACGTGCGATCAACCAAACGGATCGCGAGGCAGAAGCAGGCGCTCATGGCAGCCCCTTAGTCGGCGTTCCTGTTGCGTGACTTCTTTGACCTGCGTTCGCTGCCGTCAGGGTCGCCGCTTATGTCGCGCTTGGCGCGAACGCGGTCGAAATCGACCGCGCGATTCGGTCCCACAGCGAAATCGTTGGCGGCAGCACGCGCGTACTCCAACGCCTCTGGATGAGTCACACCGGCAGGAACGCGGCGGCCATCGCCATACACCTCGACAAATTCGCGCGGCTTATCGGGATCGAGCACGAGGTTGCAGCCCTGACGGAGATAGCCGGTGGGCGGATAGGTAAACGCGGTGAGCGCGAGTCCCAGGATATAGCGGCGCAATGCGAGCGTACGCACCTCGCTGTTTGCGCACAGCAGGCGCAGAGCGGCGAGATGAAGAGAAGCGTCGCGCCGGATGCCTCCGGTGGCGATGACACCGCCAGGATTACCCGATGCTGGAACGTGCACAAAGCCACGCTCCGCATAAGCGTCGCTGGTCTTTTTGTCCGCGGGTTCCTCAAGCAGGCCGGTGTTAACATACTCGGCCGCCGGAATGTATTGAGCGGAGCGTCTTAGCTCGCGAACATTGAAAGCGCGGATTGTCGATGCAATCAGGCGCGGCAGCTTTGCACCGGTGTCGCGCGAGTCCCACACGCCAAACACGAGCGAGGTTGGAGCGATCTTGGCGAGCGGTTCTGCGTCGCCATTCTGTGCAGCGATGAACGCGGCGCGTAGATCCTCTTGCAATGCCGAGCAGCGAACAATCGCATCGCCCGCACGATGTCCGGCTTCGAGCAGATTGACCAGTTTCTCACCCGCTTTGATCGTAACTTGCGGAACCAGATCGGCGTATTCGGATTTCGCAAACAGCGGCTCGATGCGATTAGCCTGAGAACCGGCGCTGTCGATCAGGCATACGTTCTCTGTCTCGTTGAACGAGTCGATATTGTAGCCGCCGCCGAAACTGCCGTCCTGGCTGGCAGCATACGTCGCTGGAAACAACACCCCATCGCGCCCCTCGACCGGTATCAGATGCTCGCGAGCCACGAGTGCGGCCGGACCGGCGTCAGCTAGCCAGGAATCGAATTTGGTGATCAATTCACTCATCGATTTACCTCCTTATAGGAGTTGCCATGTTAAAGGCCTTGTGTTTGCGCTGGTCGGTGCGAAATGCACTCTCGAATCGGAAGGCGCTCCCGCCGCTGTCGGCTATCAGACCAGCAACGGCGACCGGGGCAATCATTGCCGTCAGCGGTAGCGACCAAGTGCGGTACTCAAAGACGCGGCGATTTGCGGTCGCCACCGGCCGAAAACGCTGCAGGCCGACGAGGCAAAGGAATTCGACCGCTGGGTAGGCGATATTGGTCATTTGCAAGCTGTCTGGAGAAAAGCCGATGTCGATCGGCAGCGCGCTCGCGCCGCGACGGCCGTCGAAATAGAAGGGCTCGACTTTGTTGTCGGGTTGGTCGGGGTCGCGAACTACCGTGCCGTAATCCAACAGCGAGCTAGTCTGCGCCTCTTCTTCTGAGGCGAGCACCGTTTGCATGGCTCGAGCGATTCGGAAACCGCGCATACTGCCCGCCCAGACCTTCAGTTGATGGCCTCCCGCGCGCTCGTCCTCCCACCAGTCGAGCCGCAAATTAAAAGGCGTACCCATCAGAATGGGTGAAGAAGTCTCATTCGCGGGATCGATCGGTTCCAGTGCAGCGCCGGCTATCACACGGACCAGGTCGCCGATTCTTACTGGTCTTTCAACACGCATCGCCGGACGCAAGTAAAACGCGCTGGAATCGAACCAAGCTTCCGCGCCGCGCCACAGACGATTGGCCAGTTCGAGCAGGCCGCAGCAAGCGAAAAATTGGCCCGGATTTGCGGGATCGAGCCGCACGCTGATCGTGGAATCGCTGGCCGGACTCATCGGGGCTTACCCCCAATGGATTCGGGCGGCGCCGCTGGCGTGTCAGACAACTTTTCCTGCGAGGCCATGATATCGGCGGCGCGCAGCAGCGATTCGAGATAAGCCAGACCCCAGCGTCCGTACTTGCGCTGAAGGCGGGCGAAGCGTGGCGGCACTGCACGCGCCACCTCGGCAACCATGCTGTACGGACGTTCCGGATCGATCACCTCGTTGGTGGGAAAATGGGGACGAGCGCGCCCGTGATGGGCCGCGATCAGATGCAGTACCAAATCGCGTGTTGGTTCATCGAGGATTTGAAATTCCGCGTCTTTCTGAACGTCAATTAGCGAGCCGAATTCGTGACGGTAATTGTTCAGGTCGAGCGGGCTCATTTTGCGGCCCGATTTCGCCAGCACTTTTTGCGGGTACTCGCGGTTGCCGATCGCGTGTTGCCAGATGTGTCGATTTTTCCCGAGATCGTGCCATCGCGCCGCCAGCCTGACGGCCTTTGCCTCGGGCTCTGGCAGCCTGAGCTTTGCGACTATCACGTCAGCAAAATCGCCCGCGCAACGCAGATGGGGCCGCAACTCCTGCGGCTCCGGCGCAGTGCGGGAGCCCTCGTCGTCGGCCGAGCGCGGTTGCACATACCATCGCCAGAAGCGAGGATTCGGTGTGACATCCGCCCCCACTTCGGCTTCATGTTCCTCATCGTCTGCCCGTGTGTCTATCACGCGCACGAGCCGCATCGATTTGTCCGCGGGTTCGGCGTCATCCCAGAGCCGACAGCGGCGCGGATTGCCATCGGTGTCGTGCCACTGGTCGGCGACGTCGTAGTGATCGCGCAGGGCTTCGCGATATTCGCTTTTGCCGTCGAGCAGGCCGCTCGGGCGATCGTCCGTGAATCCCAGGCCACCAGCGGCAGGTGGCAGAATCAGCGTCTTGAACAGTAGCGCCTCCTTGCCCGCGGCAGTCAGCTGCTTCAGCGTCGATACGCTGACCCCGCGGTCCCCCATAATCCACACCGGCAACTCCCCTGTGCGCTCGGCTATCTGCTTGAGCTGATCGAAGACACGGTCGTAGCGGTCCCGCAGGAGCTCATGCGGCTTGAGCGGATAGTCTTCGAGCAGCTCGTCGGGAGAATATAGTTCAAGTAACTCCTCTCTAATCAGTTCCACTTCTTCGCGCCAAGCGACGTATGTTTCCGGCGGTTCCCACTCCGCTACGCCGTGCAGCCATTCATCTACCGGCGGCCGTCCCGGTAGATCGCGCACCGTGGTCAGCGTCCAGGCGTCGAACAGGATATCGGTCGCCGACAGAATTGTGGGCTTCGGCGTGAAGGCGGCCGGGCGATCGGCGGCGGGCAATTGCATGAGTGCTGCGGGACTGGCGTTATGCTCCTTTAGGCTCTGGAGCAACTCCAGCGTTCGCGCCCGTGCCACTTCGTAATCTTCGCTTGCCCGATTCTTCTTAGATTCTTCCGCTTTGTTCCCGGGGCTGGCACAGACGATGTCGACTCGAGCTTCGCCGCCACCAAAGCGGTTAACCCGGCCGAAGCGCTGCGCCATGCTGTCGAAGGGTGTGAGATCGCAGACCAGATGGTCGGCTGACATGTCGATTCCGATTTCACCGGCGGAGGTGCAAATCAGATATACCGTGCCGTCATGCGGCGTAGCTTCGCTCTCCGGCCTGAAACGGGCAAAGATTCCATCCCTGGTCGCTAGTTGATCGCGTTCACGGCCGCGCATCGTTCCCGCCAGTCGTTGAACGGCGCATCCGTCCTTCTCAAGCCGGTCGGCTATCTTCTTGAGATCCCCGATCTGTCGTACAAACACCAGGATGGCCTGATTGCTCCTCTTGTACTTCAGCGCGCACTCGGCGACCTTCGCGGCGATACCGTTTTCATCCGTCGCGTGAAAGCTCATTATTTTTCTGGCGTTGAGGCGCCCGGAGACCACCGGATTGTCACGATCTGCTTCGGTAAGCAGCGGCTCTTCAACGACAGCGCCGTTGCGCGCCGTTGCCGTTAGCGCCATCAGCCGAAGAGGGCGAAAATCGCGACAATGTTCCTGCTCGGATGCGATCCGCTCCAGCAACTCCTGAAATGCCGGCTCAAGATGAGCCTCGTCGTGGACCAGCAGAACATCCTGACCTAGGAAACCGGCGTGCAGCGGACGCGACTTGAAGCCGGGGCCGTAACCGGCGAAGAGAAGCCGGCTGCCGATCATATCCACCGTGCCGACTATGACTGCGGCCCGCGCCGGATCGTCCCGCCATTCGGCGTTATCTGCGAATTGTCCCCGCAATGTGCTGACTGCAAGCGGCGCCAAGTCGCCTCCGACGCGGTCGGTCTGGCGCACGGCAAGCGACAAAAGGTCCCTTCGCACTCCATCCAACACCGGTTGCTTTAGTGCTTCACGCAGCCTCTCCGCTTCGCGTGTCGCCTGATCGACCACCGTTCGGCGATTGACGATGTAAACCAGCCGCCGCGGAAATCCGGCGAGCGTCCCGGCTTGCGCCCTATGGGCTAGGGCCAGCAACCAGATAGCAATTACCGAGGTTTTGCCGAGCCCGGTCGGCAGATCGCAGCCGTAACGAAATTCTCCTCTGCAAAGTTCCTCGAACAGTCTGGCCTGCCAAGGGAAAGGCGGATGGCCAGTCATCGCGGTGAATGCATCGCTAAATTTCATCTCGCGAAATGACGCCAAGGCTCCCCTTTCCTGCCTTACGCCACAAGACTGCCCAGTCGCGCGTGCAGCACTTGACCTTAAATAATTCGGAAACTCCCAAATGACAATGGCTTACCCCTTTAGCTATTCCATCCGTAACTAGTGTGGCGTCCCATTAATAAGTTTACAGATGCGCTGTAGCTTCTCGAAAATCGAATCGGCCGTGGCGGTCCAGA
>JAJYVB010000233.1 GCA_021792265.1 Deltaproteobacteria bacterium
TCGCCCGTCCCCATTCGAGCACATCCTGCCACCACGCGTTGCCGCCGCCGCCCCGGCCGCCGCCGACCGCCATGTGGTTGGGGACGATATCGAGGATCAGCCCCATCCCGTTCGCCCGCAGCGCCGCAACGAGTTGGCGCAGCGCCGCTTCCCCGCCGAGTTCGGGGTTCACCCGATTGGGATCGATGACGTCATAGCCATGCGTTGAGCCCGGGCGCGCGGTAAACAGCGGCGACAGATAAAGATGGCTCACGCCGAGGCGCGAACCGCGCAGGCCAAGCATCGGGTTGAACTCAACCAGGCTGTCGCGCACCTGGCGCAAGCGATCGGCAGTCACATTGATTTTGGCGGCCAGCTCGGCGATTTCCTTCTCCTCTCTGGGCAGGAACTCGTGTAGCGGCGGATCGAGCAGGCGAATCGTCACCGGCAGTCCCGCCATCTCGCGCAGGATCCCGACGAAGTCGTTGCGTTGCATCGGAATAATCCGTTCGAGCGCGCGGCCGCGCTGCTCGACGGTCTCCGCCAGAATCATCTCGCGTACGGCGTCAATCCGCTCGGGATCGAAGAACATGTGCTCGGTGCGGCAGAGCCCGATACCCTCGGCACCGAAGTTGCGCGCCACGCGTGCATCGTGCGGCGTGTCAGCGTTGGCACGCACGCCAAGGCGTCGCTCCTTGTCGGCCCAGCTCATGAACGTGCGAAACGCCGGCGACATTCCCGGCTCGACTGTCGGTACGCGTCCCGCCACAACCTCGCCTGCTGCTCCGTCGAGCGTGACCCACTCGCCACGCCGGACTACGCGCCCATTGGCGGAAAAGGAACCGGCCGCGTAGTCGATTTCCAGCGCTGTGCATCCGGCGACGCAGCACTTGCCCATCCCGCGCGCCACAACCGCAGCGTGGCTGGTCATCCCGCCGCGCGCCGTCAGGATTCCCTGTGCCGCCTGCATGCCGACGATGTCCTCGGGCGACGTTTCGATGCGTACCAGGATCGCCGGACGGCCGGCCGCGCTTACCTCAACCGCTTCGTCAGCCGAGAAGACGACCTCGCCGGCCGCGGCTCCCGGCGAAGCGGGCAGGCCGCGCGCTATGACTTCCTTCGGAGCACTCGGGTCAAGCTGCGGATGCAGGAGTTGCTCGAGCTGAACAGGTTCCACCCGCATCAACGCAGTGCGCCGATCGATAAGGCGCTCCTTTACCATGTCTACGGCGATACGGACCGCCGCGGCGGCGGTCCGTTTGCCGGTCCGCGTCTGCAGCATGAAAAGCCGGCCGCGCTCGATGGTGAACTCCATGTCCTGCATGTCGTGGAAGTGCTTTTCGAGGCGCGCCGCAACACGCAGCAACTCCGCGTGGGCCCGCGGGAAGCTCTCTTCCAGCGTACCGTAGCGCTCGCGCCGCTCGGCTTCGCCGATATGGTTGCGCTCGGCCCAAGCCCGCCCCGCGCTCAGGCTTATCTGGCGCGGCGTCCGGATACCGGCCACCACGTCCTCGCCTTGGGCGTTGGGCAGGAATTCGCCGTAAATTCCTTTGGCTCCGGTGGCAGGATCGCGGGTGAAAGCTACGCCCGTCGCGCAGTCCTCGCCCAGGTTGCCGAAGACCATCGCCTGGACGGTTACAGCCGTGCCCCAGTTGCCTGGAATGTTGTTTATCCGCCGATAGGCGACGGCACGGTCGTTGTTCCAGGAACCGAAAACGGCGCCAATCGCCTCCCAAAGCTGCTCGTGCGGGTCCTGCGGGATGTCCCGGCCGACCCGGCGGCGGATAAGCTCGCGGAACTCGCCGACCAGTTCGCGCAAATCATCCGCCGTAAGTTCGACGTCCTGGCTGACGCCGCGTGCAGCCTTTTTGCGGTCAATTAGCTGCTCGAAGGGGTCTGGCTCGTGCTTGTCCTCGGGCTTGAGCTTGAGCACCACGTCGCCGTACATCTGGCAGAAACGACGGTAGGAGTCCCAGGCAAAGGACGGGCTCCCGGAGGCCGTCTCGAGACCGTGAATCGTCTGGTCGTTGAGGCCCAGGTTGAGCACGGTGTCCATCATCCCGGGCATCGAGACCCGCGCACCCGAGCGCACGGACACGAGCAGCGGATTTTGCGGGTCGCCCAAGCGGCGTCCGAGCACCTTTTCAACGCGCTCCAGAGCCTTGGCGACGCCCGTGGTCAGGCCTTTTGGGTACTTGCTGTCGTGCGCGTAGAAGTAGTTGCAAACACCCGTCGAGATCGTAAAACCGGGTGGTACGGGGAGCTTGATCGAGGCCATCTCGGCCAGATTCGCTCCCTTGCCCCCCAAAAGGTCGCGCATCGCGGCACCGCCTTCAGCACCGCCCGGACCGAAATGGTAAATATCCGGATGAATCCGCCCCATCTGCCCCTGTCTCCGTAAATAGAGTTAGCCGTTGCGCCACCCCGGCGCGCCCAGGACACGGCCCGGCTCGCGCTGGAGTACTCGTCAAGTGCTCCAGCCGATGCGACGCGTCAGTTCGTCCGCCAAATCAGCCACTGCGACTCGCACCTGGGTGGTTGAGTCGCGGTCGCGCAGCGTGACCGTGTCGTCCTCCATGGTCTGATGGTCTATCGTCACGCCGAACGGCGTGCCCGCCTCGTCCTGCCGCCGATAACGCCGTCCAATCGATCCCGCCTGGTCGTAGCTAACCATGAAGCTCTTGCGCAGCATCTCTGCCACCTGCCAGGCCTTTTCGGGCTGGCCGCTCTTGCGCAGGAGCGGAAAAACTCCCGCCTTTATAGGTGCCAGACGCGGATCAAGCCTGAGCACGACGCGCTCCTCGCCCTCGACGATGTCCTCATCGAAGGCGTCGAGCATGAAGGCCAGCATCGCCCGGTCAAGGCCGAGTGCCGGCTCGACCACCCACGGGCGGAAGCGGCTTTTCGACTCCTCGTCGTAGTAACTCAGGTCGCGGCCGCTCATCTCCGAGTGGCGGTCAAGGTCGTACGAGCCGCGCCGGGCGATTCCCTCGAGCTCGCCCCATCCGAACGGGTAGCGGTACTCGATGTCGGTCGTACCGCGCGAGTAGTGGGAAAGCTCCTCGAGGTCATGCGGCCGAAGGCGCAGATTCTCGCGCCGGATGCCGAACTTGACGAACCAGTTAAGGCGTTCCTCGACCCAGTAGTCGAACCAGCGCTGCTCCTCGGTCTCGTCGGGCCGCACAAAGAACTCCATCTCCATCTGCTCGAACTCACGGGTGCGGAAGATGAAGTTGCCCGGCGTGATCTCGTTGCGGAAAGACTTGCCGGTCTGCGCAACCCCGAAAGGCAGCTTGACGCGCTGGGTGTCGACGATATTGGCGAAATTCACGAAGATGCCCTGCGCGGTCTCGGGCCGCAGGTAGACCGTGCTGGCGCTGTCCTCGACAGGCCCGATAAAAGTCTTGAACATCAGGTTGAACTGGCGCGGCTCGGTAAGTTGTCCGCCGCAAGCGGGGCAGTTCTGTGTGCTCAGATCGCTGGAACGAAAGCGCTGTTTGCAGCTTCTGCAGTCAACCAGCGGATCGGTGAAGTTTTCGAGATGGCCCGAAGCCGCCCAGGTGCGCGGATGCATCAGGATGGCCGAGTCCAGCCCCAGAACGTCGAAACGCCGCCGTACGACCTCGCTCCACCAGGCCTCTCTGACGTTGCGCTTGAGCTCAATGCCGAGCGGCCCGTAATCAAAGGTTGAGCCGAGACCGCCGTAGATGTCGCTGCCGGGAAAGACAAAGCCCCGGCGTTTGCAAAGGTTGACCAGTTTTTCCATCGTGACGGCGTGCCCTGCTTCGGACGCGCTCGCACGAGCCTGTGGCGCGGACAAATCTGCCTCCGTGGTGTGTCCGGACGTATCGGCGTGCCGCAAATCGCTGCGCGCCGCAAGCCTATGACGTAGCACGGCGCGAAAGCTCCAGCAATTTCAGCGTTGCGCCCGTCAGCCGGTGACCGGCGCCTCACCGGAGTTCCTTAAAATCCGGGTTTGCGGCCACGCGGGTACAAACCCCGACGGATTAGCGCCCGTTTTGCGGTAGTAAGGGCGATGCCGTTCTCCTGCCGCGTGCGCCTGAGGCCGCCTGTGATTGACATAATGAAACCAGCAGGTGCCGAAGGGGCCGTTATCGTCATGGGCAAAGTCGGTCCCGATTATTGCCAAGTACCACCCGCTCTCGGTGAAAATCGGCGGCGGCGGCGAACCCGTCGGTACCGGCGGCCCATAAAGCGACCCGCGGGCGGCAGCGGTCGCGAGCCTTACCCGAGTCATGCGTGCGAAGCGGCCGGCGGGGATCACGGGGGCAACCGTGTCGTGCTGCCCGCGCACAAACGAGAGAATCATGATGTTCCACTTGGTATCGAGGATCGCGAATTGATAGCCCGTGTGAAACTTTGGCAGGCCGAGCGCGCCTCCATCGACAGCACCACGTCGCCCGCCGCGACGTAGTGCGGGTCACCGCCGCTTGCGGGCAGCTTAAAGCCATCGCGCAAGGCTCGCTCGATAGTCCGGGGCCCGAGCACGCCGTCCGGCGTAAGTCGCGATTCCTTCTGGTATTCGCGTGTGGCGGCCGTAACGGCCGCGTCGAAATCGCCGTCAATCGGGCCGTGATAAAGCCCTTTGGCGCTAAGAAATCTCTGCCAGGCCTCGACTTCTGGCCCGCTGATATCCGGTTGCGCCCGGCTCAACAGTCTCATGCCTGAACCTCTCCTTGGCTCGCATCGGCGCGGAATCTTCGTGCGCTGCGCCTCCGGGCCCGGGGCCCTGTGAACGGTTGCAAAGCGTGCCTGTGTGTCCACGGAGGTCTGGCGATATCCGTGAATTGGGCAACCGGCAAGGATGAAATATTTCATCTCGCGGTGCCTCCCCGGCGCCGGGCGAGCAGCGGGTCATGCTTGCCATGTTCCGTGAGGCGCTCGTTCGATGGCAGCTTCGGGGCTTAAGCCTGCTCCACTACTTCGCAGGCACCTCGGCCGCTCCTGCAAAAGCGGCACGGTTGCGCACCGCTATGCAATCCGCCTCACTCTATGCGAGCCGAACACGAGCGGGTATCAAACACCCGCATCAGTGGTGCGTGGTTGAATTGCGCCTGTTGCTTGCCGGATCGGCAGGGGCTGCCAGTGTGCGTGGCCTGCCCGTAAACACGCCGGTGCGTTGGCGCCAGCCGAAAATCGGAACCAACGGACCCGTCTGCGTGTCTTGACGCAACGCCTGTATCGCCGCCAGCGTATCGTCGGGGAAGCGGATCAGGCGGTTCCCTTCGTAGGCTTCAAATCCCGCGGCGAAGGCACGGGCAACCAACGCGGCCAGTTTTTCTCCCGCCAACACCATCGGCTGG
>JAJYVB010000234.1 GCA_021792265.1 Deltaproteobacteria bacterium
GGAAGCCAAACCAAGACTGCTTTTAGGCATGACTCCTTCATATCAGAATCCGATACCAATTTCAAGGTTACAGGCCACTAGGATGAGCGAAAGTTGAGATTCAGCCTGTGCGATCGGTCATAACTGGATTCTCCGGGTAAATCGAATTTGGGGGCGCGGGTGTTTGGACCGCCCCGCTCGAAGCGGCTGCGCCCGGTTACGCTCCCCGCTTCAGGCGCGCCAGCGATCGTTTGAAAGGCGGGAAGGCAACGCCGCGCTCCGTGATTATCGCGGTGACAAGCTCGGCGGGCGTGATGTCGAAAGCAGGGTTGAAGGCGGCCACACCCTGAGGCGCAATTCTGCGCCCCCCGAACTCTGTAAGCTCGCTTCCCGCACGCTCCTCGATGGGGATCTCAGCACCGCTTTTACTAGCCAAATCGATGGAGGAAAGCGGTGCGGCAACGTAAAACGGCACATGATGACGGCGCGCCAGCACGGCGAGCGGATAGGTGCCGATCTTGTTGGCAACGTCACCGTTGGCAGCGGTGCGATCGGTGCCGACGATAACGCAGCTTATCCCGCCGCGGCTAAGCGCACTCGCCGCCCCGCTGTCGGCGATCACGGTCACCGGAATACGGTCCTTGCGCAGCTCCCAGGCGGTGAGCCGACTGCCCTGCAAAAAGGGCCGGGTTTCGTCGGCGATGACGCGTACGCGTTTGCCCGCCTCGCGGGCGGCCCGTATTACTCCGAGCGCAGTGCCGTAACCGGCAGTGGCGAGCGCTCCGGCGTTGCAATGGGTGAGCACCGTCGCTGGATCGCTTAGCAGTGCGGCGCCGTAACGGCCGAGCGCGCGGTTGGCGGCAAGGTCCTCCCGCTGGACGGCAAGCGCTTCGTCGCGCATGCGACGAAACAGCCGCTCAGCGTCCAGGTTGAGATTCAGCTCAAGTACGCGCCCCATTCGCTCGATTGCCCAGGCAAGGTTGACTCCGGTTGGACGCGTGGCCCGGAGCGTCGCAGCGACTTTGGCGAAGCGCGCCCGCGCCTTCTCGCCGCTAAAGCCCCTGAGGCCCAGCGCAACTCCCATCGCTGCAGCTACGCCTACCGCCGGCGCCCCGCGGATAACCATTCGCCGGATCGCGTCAGCTACGGCGCGGTAGTCGCGACATACGCAAATCACCTCGCGGGCCGGAAGCGCGCGCTGATCAATCATCCGCACGCTGTCCGCCTGCCATTCGATGGTTTTTACAGCCACAGATACAAATTTCGCGGTGCCGATGCAGCCTCAGCCGGTGAGCGAACACAGACGTTTCAGAACTCGAGCCGTGCTGCGGTGCGTGAAGCCGCCAACCCACGCGCTCCATTGCCCGCGCCGGACCCGCTCGAACCCGATTTGCTGGACTGCATCACTTAGCGGTTCCTGCCCGGCGTTTCAGCTTCAAGGAAACAATAACACGTCGGATGCCGGCATCGCAGCCTGACGGGCGATCGGCATCCCCCACATGAACTAACTCAGTGAGCGATATACCCAGTTGCCTGGTTCAGGAACGCTCGTAGGTGCCGCGGGCCTTTCGCTTGACCAAACCTGCTTCGATCCAACGCGTAATGGCAGCAAATATCTCCGAGGGGCGTTTTTCCTTGAGCCCGCGCACTGCACGTACGTCTGCCGCTTTGAACTGTTTGGGAACTTGTTCCAGGACGGTGCGCCAGTTGATGCGGCCTCCTCCACGGCGTCCACCGCGCGCTGGCGCCGCTTGTCCGGCGAGCATGCCCAGGCTTTCAGCCTCCTCCCTCATATGGCGGAGCTCGGCCTCCCTGTCACGCATCTCACGACGGAGATTCATTAGCAGTTTCTGAGCTTGCTGTCGGATGTGCCGATATCCACTGACGATTTCGCTGGCTTGCCTCCGGGGTGGCATCAATAGGGTTCCTTTCTAAGAACTCGCAAATTTACTGATAATGTACTCGATTTGTCACTATCTCACAAGCAGCGCTCCAGCTTGCGTCTCTAGCATGGCGTTGGGAAACAAGAGATTTTCACGCGGCAATTGGTGCTCGGCACCCTGCGGAAAAACCCGCTTCTTTCCTTTAGCTGTCTCCCTCCGGGAGAGACTACAATGAGGGAAGCAGGTTGGTGAAAAGGCTTTTTCACCAACCTGCTATTTGGCGATGTACCGCGAAAGTGAAACACATCGCTCGGACCGACATGGCAATGGCGCCAGTCCAGGCGGCTATCCGCAAGGGAGAATGGGCCGAAATTCGCAATCCTGCGACCGTCTCCGGCCAACCATTATCAATGGCCTTGCCGGACCAATGCCGAATCCGTCGTCCTGTCGTGGCTTGCATAGCGTTTTTGCAGTGGTTTCTTATAAGGGCGAACGATGCTATAAAGTTCAAAGTTTGATTCAGATGCAGCTCGCCAGTTTCCTCTCCCTCGGCTCGTACCCGCTCGATGTTGAGCGACAGCCCTTGGATGGAGATGCGGGGGGTCCGCGCGGCGAAGCATCTGCAGAGCCCTAGGAGAGGCAAATGGGTCGAAGGCTGTATGTTGGCAATCTCGCCTGGTCGGTCACCGACAATGATCTGTTGGAGCTGTTTTCTGAAGTTGGAAAGGTAGAAAGCTCGCAGGTGGTCGTTGACCGCGCCACTAGTCGTTCCCGCGGTTTCGGATTTGTTGAAATGGCTACGGAGGAAGCTGCCGAGGCCGCAATAAAGAAATTGAACGGCCGCGATGTGAAAGGCCGAGCGATTCGCGTCAACGAGGCTCAAGCCCGTACCGGGGGTGAGCGCCACGGCGGCCGCTAGCCGTCTTCAAGAGGGTTGGGCACCGCTTGGCGCTGCTTGCAGGCTTGCTTAGCGGGGCGTTGAGAAATTGGAAATTTCGGCATTTCAGAAAAATTGCTACTCAGCACCCTGCGAAAAAATGGCCAGCTTCCTTCCTCCAGTTCGTCCACTCCGGAGGCATTATGGTGAGGGAAGCAGGTCGGTGAAAAGGCCTTTGCACTAACCTGTTAGGGCTTAACCCCGATCCAAAACTTCACGTCGGGACGGCGTGGCCGGCAAAACGCCGTCCCTTCCTGCTTGTCCGTGACACAAGCAGGGCTCACGCGTCATTGTTTTCTTCGAGTCATTGCTGCAGAAGCGTTGCAGGCAAGGCCGATCGGCCTGAACAATGGGGCCGAACAGATTTCTCCGTCCGGCCCCTGGTAGCCGGGGAAAGGGGGGCAAACCCCGACCGCCGAACCGGATTATACATGAGAGGCAATAGCTTGCAATAGGGACGAACTCAAGGCGGAATAGTTTTTTAATAGGCCATAACCATCAACGCCATCGGGCCGACTTCGTGCCCTCCGCGCTTGCTGGCGAAGCCCGCAAGCGCGGAGCGGCCTATTGAACCCCTCCGCTTATGGCCGGAATAAAGTAAACCTCGCTTCCTTCCTCTAGCGGCTCGAGCAGGCCGCGGGTTGCGACCTGGCCGCCAATCCAGACGGCTACTGATCCGGCCAGCCGGTCACCTTGAAGCAATACCTTCTTGAATCCGGGGAATTGCCGCTCGAGGTCGTCGATTAACTCACGCACGTTGCGGCCCTGCGCGACCACCTGATCGCGGCCGCCGGTAAGACGGCGCCACAGCGCCGGAACATGGACCACCGCCATGCCGCCTATTCGCCTGCCGCTCCATGCCCGTTACCAGATGCGCGCCTTCCCAGGATCGCCTTTACAAGACGCGGTGGCGACATGGGCAGCTCGGTCATCCTGACCCCGACCGCGTGGTAGATAGCGTTGGCGACCGCCGCAGGAGGCGGAACAATTGAAACCTCGCCGACGCCGCGCACTCCCAGCGGATGGTTAGGATTGGGCACCTCGACGATGACCGTCTCTATCATCGGCAGGTCGAGGCAGGTCGGCATACGGTAATCCAGCAGCCCGGTGTTCTTGAGGTTGCCCTGAGCGTCGTAGAAGTACTCCTCGTTGAGCGCCCATCCGATACCCTGCGCGGTTCCGCCCTGCATCTGGCCCTCGACGTAAGCGGGATGGATCGCAGTGCCCACGTCCTGAGCAACCGTGCATCGCAGAATCTGGACCTTTCCGGTATCAGGATCGACCTCGACATCGACACATGTGAGGGCAAAGGCAGGACCTACGCCGGCGCCGCCAGTGCTCGCACTGGCTCGCCCGGTGATCGGGCCCCCCGTGGTGGCGAACTGCATCGCAAGCTCGGCAATAGTCATTGACGGCCCGTGGTTGGCACGCACGGAGAGGACCCCGTCGTGCAGTTCGATGTCCTCGGGGCGGCATTCCCAGAGCTTGGCGGCGCGCTCCCTGAGCTGGCGAGCAGCATCATGCGCCGCGTTGTATACCGCCAGGCCCGTCGTGAAGGTCGTTCGGCTCCCGGCGGTCACGTCAGTGTGGCCGATCGAATCGGTATCGGCCACCAACGGTCTTACGTCCTCGACTTTGAGGCCCAAAACTTCGGCCGCGATCATTGCCATTGCCACGCGGCTGCCCCCGATATCGACCGAACCGGTGACGACGCTTGCTGTTCCGTCGGCGTGCAAGTTGACGATGGCCGAGGACTGGAAACCGGCGTTAAACCAGAAGCCGGCAGCGACACCGCGCCCGCGGTTGGCGCCCTTGAGCGGTGCCTTGTAGTGGGCGCTGTTCTTCATTGCCTGGCAGGTCTCGATGAATCCGATTCGCTTGAAGGGCGGCCCCACCGGCTGTGGAGTGCCCTCGCTTGCGCCGTTCATGATGCGGAAATCCAGCGGGTCGATGCCGCAGCGCTCCGCCAGTTCGTCAATTATCGTTTCGGCCGCGAAGGCGGCGTTGCTGCTGCCAGGCGCGCGGTAGGCGTTGGTCTTGGGCCGGTTGACGACGACGTCGTAGCCGTCGATGACAAGGTTGTCGATGCGATAGGGACTCAGGATGACCATGCATCCTGGCCCCACGGGCGCACCCGGGAAAGCACCCGCCTCATAGGCCATCCAGACCTGTGCGGCGGTGAGCCGGCCCGCCCGCGTGCAGCCGATTTTGACGCGGATTTTCGAGCCCGAGGTCGGTCCGGTCGCGCGCAGGACCTCGGAGCGCGTCATCGTCATCTTGACCGGCGCCCCAGTCTTCTTCGAAAGCATCACAGCGAGCGGTTCGAGATAGATGGTGGTTTTGCCGCCGAAACCGCCGCCGATTTCCGCCGGTATCACCCGGACCATGCCCTCGTGCACGCCGAGCACCATCGCGGTGAGGCCGCGGGCGGGAAAACCACCCTGGGTCGAACAGTAAAAGATCGGAA
>JAJYVB010000011.1 GCA_021792265.1 Deltaproteobacteria bacterium
AAATTGACAAAATGGAATCGGTCATTCTGAGCCGCCGCTGCGGCGCCCTGAGCGAAGCGAGAGGGGCCTCCGCAGCGAAGAATCCGCAGCCGCCATCCTTGCGGCTGCGATGGACTTTCTTCGGCAAGCCCAGCCAAATCGCGCGGCCAAGGAATGCCGCGCGGATCCTTCGACTCCGCTCGCAGACTCGCTGCGCTCAGGATGACGCACTGCGTAAGGCGGTTTTTTATTGAGGGTATTAACGGGACGCCACAGTAGCGTGGTGTCCCGCAAATAACTGGGCGAATCAGCTTGGCTGGGAAGCGATGAATCCCATGCCCGTATCCACCGCCAGAAACTTATTAACGGGACATCACACTGGAAGCAGTGCCGTAAAGCATCCGGTTCGACCGTCGTGGCCCCATCCGGGCCGCTTTGAACGACTGGAGACATAGGTGGCTCCGGGCCGGCTGAGGCCCGTCAGGCCGGACCACGAAATTTACGAGACTGTTTCTATGGTGTCGGCGGCTTTCAAGGCACCAAAGCTTGACAGCCGCAGCCAACGAACCTATCTAACAGCGTGACCGGCGAATTTTGGGGCACAAACGAAGGTTTGCGCCAACGAGCGTTTGGGTCCATCGCAGGGCCGGAGCCGATGACGCGCGAACTCACCGCCTGGCGGCTTCTGTGGCTGACGATCGTGCTTGTGGCGGGCGACGCGGCGCTTCTGTTGCGAGTCCCGCAGCTACCCAATTTTCTCGCCGCGGCGGCTGGGATAGCGAGCGCCACGCTGCTCATCCCGCTGACCCTAACCGAATTCCCCACGCTGCGCTCCGGAGCGCAGCGCCTGACCGGGCTGCTCTCGGACGAGGGTTGGCTCACCGCGGGCGTGTTCCTGGTGTTCTTAGCGTTTTACGCGGCATGCGCGGGCCGGCTCGAGGCCTCGCCCTACAACGCCCACGTTCGCCAGGCGTACGCGTTTCTTCACGGCCATACCTACATTGACGCGCCCTACTACATCGAGCACGCCGTCTGGAAGGGCCACAGCTACCAGCTACATCCGCCGCTACCGGCAATCCTGCTGATGCCGTTAGTCGCGATCTGGGGGATGGGCACGAACCAGACCGCCTTTTCGATCCTGATGGGAGCCCTGGACGTTGCGCTCGCGTGGCGGCTGCTTGGCCGCTTTCGGCTCAACATGAACGCCCGGCTTTGGCTGACGGTGTTTTTCGGTGCCGGGACGATCCTCTGGTACGAGTCGATCATCGGTTCGAGTTGGGCGGTTTCGATGGTGGTCGCGGTTACTTTTACCCTGGCCGCGCTGGACGAGGCTTTCGGCGAAGCGCGTCCGTTGCGGCTCGGGATACTATCGGGGCTGGCGGCGCTGTCGCGCTATGACCTCGCCTTCGATTGGCCGATCTATGTTGTGCTGGCCTGGCATCGCGGACGGCGGGTGTCGGAGCTGAAATGGATGCTGGGGGGGTACGTGCTCGCCACGGCGATTTTCGTAGGACTCAACGAGGCGCGTTACCAGAGTCTCTTTGACCGGGGCGTTTTTCTATTCGCCCCCAAGGGCACGGTGCTCTTCGGACTGCGTTACCTGCCGGGCAACATTTATACCTTGCTGTTCATGGCCCCTAAACTCACCAGCCATTTTCCTTACATACGCCCGCGATTTGTGGGGCAATCGCTTGTAACCACGAGCCCCGGCTTCATTCTGGCGCTGCGGCCTAGTTTCCGCCGGCTTATGCCATGCCTGATGGGCGTGGCGGCGCTGATCGCGATGACCCCGAGCCTTTTTTATTTCACCAACGGGTTTGCGCAGTTCGGCACTCGCCATTACCTGCACGCCTTCCCGTTCCTGCTGGTGATGATGGCGCTGGGGTTGCGGCGCCGGGCCGACCAGTTGACCCGCATCCTGGTGGCATCCTCGGTCGTCCTAATCGCCTACGGCGTTTGGTGCACCGCGACTTACGGGCTAGCCGGCTAGGCTGGACCGGACACTCACGGGGCTGCCCTTAGCCGGAAGCGGCGCTCTTCAGGCCGGCATTCAGCACGCGGTTCCATCGCCGAGGCCGGCGGTTTTCCCAGCCGCGCCGATGGTAGGCGTAACCGGCGATGAGTGGGACGGCGATGGTCGCTTCGCTGTAAACCATCTGTTCCATGGCAGTATCGACCTTGCCCCAGCTTGTCGCCTCGCGCAGCGTGCTGCCCGAGAGCGCGCCGTCGCGCACGTCGGCGACCGTAACCTGGATGGCGTACTTATGCATCGCCACCCGATGGCCGAGGATTTCGGCGGCGACGACGGCGTCTTGCGCAAAGTTTTTCGGTACGCCGCCGCCAATCATGAGTAGCCCCGTGTCGCCGCTTGCGATCTTGAGGCGGGTGAGCTCGTGGAAATCGCGCGCGCTGTCGATCGTCACCATCGGCACGCCGGCACGCGCCGCCTGATGAGCGACCAGGCCGAAGCCGGCCGAGCAGTCGCTGAAGGCCGGGCAGAAGATGGGAACCTCAGCGCGGTACGCTTCGAGCACGGTGCTGGAGCCGCCGGTGGTACCGGTCTCGGCCAGGTAACGGCCCATCTCTTCGAGGAATTCGCGCGAGGAATAGGGGCGCGGTTCCATCCGATCGGCAATCTTGCGAACCGTATCGTCGCAGACCCGAAGCTGGTCCTCGTCGATTAGCGTGTCGTAGATGCGGTCGATGCGAAGCTCGCGCAAAAGCTCGTCTTCGATGCCGCTCTTGAGGCGCTGCGCCGCCACGTAATGGCGAAAGCCGAGCGCTTCGAAAAAGTCCTGGTCGACGATGTTGGCGCCAGTGCTTACGACGGCGTCGACCATGTTAAACCGAATCAGGTCGGCGAAGACCCGCCCCATCCCGGCGCTGACCAGCGAACCGGCCAGGCAGAGGATTATTCCGCAGCCGTCGTCACGAAGCATGCGGTCGTAGATCTCGGCGGCGCGATGCAGGTCGCGCGCGCTGAATGCCATGTGACGCATCGCCTGCACCAATGGGACCACGTCGTGCGCGGTGATATCGAAGTGCTCGATAGTCTCGCGCAGATAGTCTTCCCGCCTGCTCATAGCTCATGTCCCCTGCAATTGCTGGTGGGGCTGCAGACCCGGCTGCCCCGGTCAGCCACAGCCGCGTTCAGGCTTCGGCGTCCTTGCTGGGCAGCTGCGGACCGCCGCCGAGCATGTGCAGCCCGTAACGGACCATCGCAGCGAGCTTCTCGATGCGTTCGAGCAGCTCGGGACAGTCCGCCGCGGCGGCCGATCGCAGTTGTTCGGCGGCAGCAGCCAGGCTTTCTTTCAAAATTTCCACCGCGCGCTGAAGATTCTCATGCTCACGCGCACGGGCGCGCGTCAGCCTCCGTTCCGCCTGCCGCTCCCGGAACTCGATAACCTCGCCCATCGCAAGCTCCGCTCGACCGTGCTTTCGAATTATCCAGCAACCCGGCAGCGCGGCCAAGCGGCGCCCCGGCTGCTTTCCAGCGGAAGCTCCAGCTTTATTCTGACTTTTTCAGCGCTATGCCGGTTTTGCCCGCTGCGATTATCCGGGGATCGAGCTGGAGCCCGAAACCGTCGGCAAGACGCGTCAGGTAGTTGAAGAGGCCAATTATATGGGCCACTTCGAGCAGCCCCGTGTCGTCAAAGCCGAGCTTTCGCAGCGGCTCCCAGTCGGCCGCCGTCATCGCGGTGGGCGTGGCGCTCATTTTGCCGGCCAGTTGGCAGAGCGCGCGCGTCCGTTGGGAAAGGTTGGGCAGTTCAGCCCAGCGGCGCGTTTTTATCGCCTCGACCAGGTCCGGGTCGCCACCTTCGGCACGCAGATACTCTGCGTGACTCTCCGTTCAATAGTGGCACCCCTGGGCAGCCGCTGTTACCCCGGCGATCATCTCCCGCTCCTGGCGGCTGAGCACGCCCGGCGCGAACATAATATAGGAGAAGAGCTGGTTGAAGGCAGAACCGATTCGCGGGTGGGACACCAACAGGCGCGACATCGCACCGGTAAACCCGAAGCTGTAGTTGCCCTTGATTCCGCTGGCTTTCATCTCTTCGGGCGTAACAAGATTTATCCACGCGACAAAATCATCGGATGGCTGCTCGGATAGCTTCATGACCCTTCACCTTCCGCTGTACGATCTCACTGCGCAGCTCCGAACTCCAGCGGCGCTGGCTTTCAATCGCCACAACTCCGCACTGCTATCACGCCGTGACGACGCCGTCGCGGACCAGCGCCTCTATCTCCTCGCGCGAAAGCTTCAGCAGTCCGCCCAGGACATAGTCCCGATTCTCTCCGACTTCCGGGGCACGGGCGCGAACGGTAACCGGGGTGCGCGAAAGCCGAAACGGGGGTCCGCTTACCCGTGTCGTCTCGCCGTCGGGCAGCGAAACCACGCTGAAGAAATCGCGGCTCTCTAGCTGCGGGTCGCGCTCGCATAGGTCGGCACCGTTTGCAACCAGCCCGGCCGCAATCCCGGCGGCTTGCAGGCTCGCCATTGCCGCCTCCGCCGTCCGCTCAGCACACCATCGCGCGACGTTGCGGTCCAGCTCCGCCTGGTTGTGCATCCGAAGGTAAAGCGTTTGGAATCGAGGATCGCGGGCCCATTGCGGCGACCCGACGGTGCCCGAGAACCGCTCCCATTCGGCCTGCGTGCGAACCGAAATCGCAATCCAGCGTTCGCTGTCGTCACCCTCGGGCGCGCATCGGTAGACACCGTGAGGCGCGGCCAGGCGTTCCTGGGGATGGTAACCAACGGGGTCCTGGACACGTCCGTTTACCGAGATGTCGAGGAGCGCCGGGCCGATAACGCCGGTAAGCGCTTCGAGCTGCGAGAGGTCGATAAACTGACCTTGCCCGGTGCGCTGGCGATGCCATAGGGCGAAAAGCGCCGCGAGCGCTCCCGTGTAGCCGCCAACCATGTCCGAGTACGAGTAGCCGTAACCTGCGGGCTCGCCGCCCTCGCCCGCCATCAGGCGCGTAAAGCCGGTCAGCGCCTGAAGCGTCGGTCCGAAACTCACGTAGCCGGTAAGCGGCCCCGTGTGCCCCAGGCCGGACATGCTGATGCAGATGATGTCGGGTTTGAGACGCGCCAGGCTCGCGTAGTCCATCCCCCAGTTGCTCATCACGCGGGCGGAAAAGTTATCGATGACGATGTCGCTGATGCCTGCCAGGCGGCGCGCCAGTTCCAGCCCGCGAGCAGACGCCATGTCGATCGCGACAGAGAGCTTGCCACGGTTAAGGTCGGCCTGCTGGCCCGCGCGCCGTGGTCCGACGTATTCCAGCGCTCGCCGCTCGACCTTGATTACCTCCGCGCCCGCGTCCGCAAGGATCCGCGTCGCGACCGGTCCGGCCACCACCCAGGTGAAATCGAGCACCCGCACGCCCGCCAGCGGCGGCATAGCCGGCGCCGTCATATGACGCCCTCTGCAGCCAAGGCTGCCAGCTCTCCGGTCGAAACCCCCGCGTCGTCACGCAGAATCTCGCCCGTATGCTCGCCCAGGAGAGGCGGCCGGCGATAGATGCGCCAAGCCGAGCGTTCGAATCGGTAAGGCGGTCCCGGGTATAGGAAAGAACGGCCAAGCTCGGGATGCTCGACCTCGACAAAGTAGCCGCGCGCTTTTAACTGTTCGTCGGCGAACAGTTCCTCGGGACCGCGTACGCTCGCATAGGAGAGCCTGAGCGCTTGGGCACGCGCGACCAGTTCGTCGCGCGGATAATCCTTTATCCAGTCGTCAAGCACGTCGAAGATATGCTCCGCGTGCTCGCGCCGATAGGCGTAGTCGTTCCACTCGGGGTGGTCGAGGTCCCGCGCCTTGCCGTCCGCTTTGACCCACTCGATGAGCGAGGTCCAGTCGCCCATGGCGCTGTGCATCACATAGCCGTCGCGGCATCGCCCGACCCGGAAAAACCGCGTCCAGTGCAGAGACCCGGCGCGCCGCTGGATTCGGCGTTCGGCAAAATAGACCGCGGCCACCTGCTCGAGCGACGCAACCGTCGCCTCCTGCATGCTGAGGTCAATACGCTGTCCCACGCCGCCGTCGCGCTCACGCGCGATGAGCGCCATCATGACGGCGACCGCACCGTAGTAAGATGCCGAATGGTACGCTTGGAGACCAAGCGGGCGCAGCGGCCGTTCGGCGGGAAACCCGTTGACGAAAAGCATCCCGGAGAGCGCCGTCAGCACCGTGTCGTCGGCTTCGAAGCCGCGCCGCGGCCCGGTCTGGCCGAACGGCGCGATCGAGCATAGAACCAGCGCCGGATTGAGGTCGTGCAACCGCTCCCAGCCAAGTCCCATGGCAGACATCCAGCCCGGCCGGTGACTCTCGACCACGACGTCGCAGCCGCGCACAAGCTGCTCGAAAAGCTCGCGGCCGCGTCGATGCTCCAGTGAGAGGGTGAGCGAGCGCTTGTTGAAGTTGTAAAACCAGAAGAAAAGGCTCCGGTCGGGATGTGGCAGGTCCCCGACGAACGGTCCTACCCGGCGGCCTTCATCACCGCCCGGCGGCTCGACCTTGATGACATCGGCGCCCATGTCGGCAAGCAGCCGCGCGCATAGATGGGCCTTGTGGTCGGTGAGATCAAGGACGCGCAGCCCCGAGAGTGCGCCCGTCGGGTTGTTTTGCTGACCGGCCAAGACTGTGTTCGCAGCCCGTTGGGAAGGCTTCATCATAATGGACGGCCGACGAATTTTTCAAACGCGGCGGTCCACTTTGCAGCAAGGCTCCGCCGGTACGCCGCCCTGCTTTCTGTGACGCCGCATCGCTTATCAGGCGAGCGTACTCGCGCCGCTGCCTGCTATCGGTTAATCTCCATGGCGAGGCTCCGCGATGAGCCAAAAAGCTTCTCGACCGTGGCTGAGAACGAGTACAAAGCAACCCTAAAACTCCCTCGGACCAACTTCCCGATGAAGGCCAATTTGCCGCATCGGGAGCCTGACGTCCTGAAGAAGTGGGACGGGATGGACCTCTATCGCCTGCTCCTGGAGGAGCGGCGTGGCGCACGTTCTTGGGTGTTGCACGACGGGCCGCCGTACGCCAATGGCCGGGTCCACTTCGGTACCGCGCTCAACAAAATCCTGAAGGACTTCATCCTTCGCTCACGCTCGATGCTGGGCTATCGAACGCCGTTTGTTCCAGGCTGGGATTGCCACGGGATGCCGATCGAGCATCGCGTGATACGTGAACTTGGCGATAAGGCGCAGACACTCTCGAAGCTCGAACTCCGGCGTCTTTGCCGCAAGAGCGCCGAACACTGGATCGACGACCAGCGCCGAGATTTTCGCCGCCTGGGCGTGATCGGCGATTGGGAAAACCCCTACCTCACCTTCACGCCCGATTACGACGCCGCCGAAATCGCCGCGCTGCGCCAGATGGTCGAGCATGGTTACGTTTACAGGGGCCTGCGCCCGGTCCATTGGTGCTTTGGATGCCGCACGGCGCTAGCCGAAGCCGAGGTCGAATACCGCGACCATCGTTCGCCGTCGATCTATGTCGCGTTCCGCATCAACCAGCGGCTCGCTGACGCCGATGGCCTTGCGGTACGCCCCGAAGAGGGGAAACGGCTTGCTGAAGCGCACCGCGCCGGCCGGCTCGACGCGGTCATCTGGACGACCACGCCATGGACGCTGCCGGCAAATCTCGCCATCTGCCTTAACGCCGGGTTCGACTACGTTGCCGTGCGATCGGGCGAGCGATGGTTCGTCGTCGCGTCGGGTCTTGCGCAGTCGTTTGCTCAGGCTTGCGGCCTCCCTATCGAGGAAACGGTGGCGCTCGACCGCGCAGCTCTACAGCGCCATGACGGCGAACCCATATTCGACCACCCGTTGCTGGAGCGCCATTCGATCCTGATGTTCGCGGAACACGTGACCGCCGCCTCGGGAACCGGCCTCGTCCATACCGCGCCCGGGCATGGCTACGAGGACTTCGTCGCCGGAACGGCTTACGGTCTAAAGGCGCTCACGCCGGTTGACGCAGAGGGCCGCTTTACTGCGGAGGCGGGAGAATGGGCAGGACAAAACGTTTTCGCCGCCAACCCGGCCATCGTTGAGAAGCTGCGCTCGGTGGGCGCTCTGCTTTATTCCGAAACCGTCGATCACAGCTACCCGCATTGCTGGCGCTGCAAGAATCCGCTTATTTTCCGCGCCACGGAACAGTGGTTCATGCGCGTCGACCACAACGGACTGCGCGAGCGCGCCCTTGAGGAAATCGACCGCGTCAAATGGGTGCCAGCGTGGGCGCGCGACCGGATATGGAATATGGTCGCGGCACGGCCCGACTGGTGCCTGTCGCGCCAGCGTGTCTGGGGAGTGCCGATCCCGGCGCTCAAGTGTCAGGACTGCGGCCGGGTTGAACTGAACGTAGAGGTGATGAGACGGGTCGAGGAGATTTTCGCCCGTGACGGGTCTGATGCCTGGTATGCAAAGCCGGCGACCGACTTCGTGCCCGAAGGCTTTCGCTGCGCGGGATGCGATAGCGACCGCTTTGTCAAGGAAGAGGACGTTCTCGACGTTTGGTTCGACTCGGGATGCTCGCAGGCGGCAGTTTTGACCACGCGCGCGGAGCTCGGATGGCCGTCTGACGCTTACGTCGAGGGGATCGATCAGTGCCGGGGATGGTTCCAGTCGTCGCTAATCGTGGCCTGCGCAACCAAAGGAAAAGCACCTTATCGCGCGGTGGTCAGCCACGGGCTTGCGCTGGACGAACTGGGCCGCAAGATGTCGAAGTCGCTCGGCAACTTCGAGTATTCGGCTGACGTGGTTGAGCGGGTCGGCGCCGACGTTTTCCGGCTGCTCTTTGCATCGGTAGACTACGCAGCCGACATGAGCGTGGGTGAGGGGCTCTTCGGCTCGATCGCCGAGGCTTACCGCAAGTTACGCAACACCTGCCGCTATCTGCTCGGTAATCTCTTCGACTTCGATCCGGCGCACGACGCGGTTTCGCCGGCACGGATGCCCGAGTTCGACCGCTTCATGCTGGCGCGGGCGGAGCGGCTGAAGGCCGAGGTGCGCCGCGCCTACGAGGAGTTCGACTTCAAGTCGGTTTACCATGCGCTGGTCAATTTTGTGGTCGTCGATTTGAGTTCGCTCTATATCGACGTCACGCGCGACCGGCTTTACTGCGATGCCGCGGATTCGCTCGCGCGCCGCTCGGCACAGACGGTTTTCTACGAGCTGCTCGATATGCTTGTGCGGATGCTTGCGCCGCTTATCCCGTACACGGCCGAAGAGGTGTACTCGCACATGCCTGGCGAGCGCCGCGCAAGCATCCACCTGCTGACTTTCAAACCCGAAAATGCGGGCCTTGCGGACCGCGCGTTGGAAGAGCGATGGGAGCGGCTGCTGCGCGTCCGTGCCGAAGCGCTCAAGGTGCTCGAAGCGATGCGGCAGGCGGGCGCCATCGGAGCGCCCCTAGAAGCCCGGCTCATGCTTGGCGCGCGCGGCGGCGACGGCTCGTCGTTTGCGGCCGAGCTTGCGCGCCATAGGGACGATTTGAAGGCGCTCTGCATCGTATCGGCGCTCGACTTGCTTGACGAAAACGCCGCGCGTGACGCTGAGCGGGCCGGTGCTGGACAGGAAAGCTTCAACATCGACGGGGCCTTCAGCCGGCTGAGCGGCGAGCCGCCGGTGCTGCTTGTCGGGCGGCGGGCGCCGGGGCGCAAGTGCGCGCGTTGCTGGATGTATTTTGAGTACCTCGAAGAGGGGGAGCTATGCTCGCGATGCCGCTCGGTAGTGCGGCCGTAGGCCCGTGAGACAGAACCTCGCGGGCGGAACCGCCACAACCGATCCGGCTCGTCCCGCGGTGCCGTCGTGGCGCCTTCTATGGTTAACCCTTGGTCTGGTCTCGTTTCCGGTCCTGCTCATCGATCAGGCGAGCAAATTGTGGATCGTCTCACACCTGAAACTCTACGAGACCATACCCCTGGTGCCGCACTGGCTGGACCTGACCTATACGCTCAATCCGGGCGCGGCGTTCAGCCTTTTTGCGGGGCTGACGGCACACTTGCGCGCCACCCTGCTTCTGACGGTGTCGATTGCGACAGCCCTGATTATCGTGTGGGTTCTGGCGCGAAGCGAACGCTTCACGCCCGTGACTTTGGGACTCGGGTTAATCCTCGGAGGCGCGGGCGGAAACCTTATCGACCGTGCCGTGAAGGGCCGTGTCGTTGACTTTATCTATGTCCACTACCGTCAGGCTTTCAGGTACCCGGTCTTTAACCTGGCCGACAGTGCCATAACAATAGGCGTAGCGCTCATCCTCTTCGAGGCGCTCACAACTTCGCACGGACACACTTCCCCCCGTGAGAAGTCGGGGTAAAAATTCCCCGCCTCAAACAATCCCCCTTGGCACCACCGCGCTTAGGTCCTGCCTGCGCTGCTAGTTGGCCGCTGCAGCCGACCCGGCGCGCCGGCGCGATCCGTGGCCTTCCGGCCCCGTCTCCTGTCCGCCTTGCTCCATCTGGGCACGCCAACGGTCAATTGCCTCGACGTTGAACCGCCAGTCGCTGCCCACTCGGAAAGCGGGTAGCTGGCGCTGACGTAGAAGCCGATAGATGGTGGACGGGTGTACCCGCAGGTAGTCCGAGACCTCGCGTACTGTAAGCACCTTGGGCTGCATTATGTCTGCCTTGGGCATGGCTAATATTCGCCAAACCTCCTTTCTAAATCTCTATCGCTACCACGGCGCGGGCAACCGCAAATTCACGCTCCAGCCCAAGTCCAGCGACCCACCGCAGCGGCTAACAGCCACGCGTCGGTCGGCGCTGATATCTCCTCCCTTTTCCTGCATAGCGGCACCTCGGCACTTCACGGTAGCCGCCAATTAGGAAACCACAGAGTCCGCGCGCCGTGATTCCCTTCGAACTACTATTTATGATGGCTCAACATCCGGTGAAATACAACCAGACCGGACAAAATACGAGCTAAAAAGCCATCTGTGCCCACACTCGTCGGAGGGCGTAGGGAACGGCTGTTACTAGCTGACGTTGAATTAACCTGTTGCAGAATTTACAGGCTTATAGATTATCTAAGATATCGTCGAAACTTAGCCGCCGGAGAACGGCTCGCCCGAGTTTTTCCAGCATTACGAATTCCACTGCCTTGTCTGAACGCTTCTTGTCGAGCTTAAGTGCGCGCTCGAACTCTTCGCTCTGCCATTGCGGTGGCATCGCCGTCGGCAGCCCGCTGCGTTCGATAAGCTTCGAAAGCTGTTCCGCCTCGGCTGGGCTCAGCCCGGCACAGACTATGGAAAGCTTGGCAGCCTCAACCATTCCAATCGCGACCGCCTCCCCGTGAAGATATTGCTTGTACCCGAAGGCCGCTTCGAGGGCGTGGCCTACCGTATGGCCAAAGTTGAGGATCCGGCGTCGGCCCTGTTCCCGCTCGTCGTCCGTCACAACCTGCGCCTTGCGCTCCAGCGAATCGCCCACGAACTGCTCCACGGCCGTCTCGTCGCGGGCAAGAATGCGGTCGAGCGACGCCCCGTACCGTTCGAGCATCGCGGCGTCCATTATCGCGCCATACTTGATTACCTCGGCCAGCCCCTCGCGAAACTCGCGATCCGCCAACGTCCTCAGCGCGGCGACGTCGGCCACTATCAGGCGAGGCTGATAGAACGCGCCGAGCAGGTTCTTGGCGTGGTGATGGTTGACGGCGGTCTTGCCACCGAGAGACGAATCGACCTGGGCAACTACCGTGGTTGGAATCTGGACCAGCGGTACGCCGCGCAGGTAGGTCGCTGCGGCGAAGCCCGCGAGATCCCCGACGACGCCTCCGCCAAGCGCAAACACGATGCTGTTGCGGTCCAACTGCTCCGCAACGAACCGGTCGTAGAGCGTTGCTAGAACCTCGAGCGACTTGCTCTGTTCGCCCGCCTCGACCTCAATCGTGATTGGCTCGTAGCCGGAGGCACGCAGGGAATCCGAGGCAAGCTCGGAGTAAAGCGGACCGACATTGGAGTCGGTCACCATCGCGATACGGCCGGGAGCCAGGCCTGCTTCGCGCGTGAGGCGTCCCAGTTTGCCGATCAACCCGGCGCCGACCCATACCTCGTGGGCGGCTGAAGCGAATTTTACCTGGAAGTGCCGCATCGTTCCCTCTTCCAAGCTGCGAAGGCTTCGAGCACAGCGTCGGCCGCCTGCTCAACGTCGAGATCCGAGGTATCGACAGCAAAAGACACGCGCGCGTAAGCCGGGCGGCGCGCCTCCAGCAGCCGCGCGACCTTTTCAACGAGACCCCCGCTCCCCTCGGCAAGCTTCGGCCGCCCCGAGGCTTCGCCGCCAAGCCGCCGCACGATCACTTCGGGCCGCGCCTCCAAGCATGCGACCGCGCCGAGAGCGTGCAGGTGCGCAGCATTGCATGCATCCAGGAGTGCTCCGCCCCCGGTGGAAATGACCGCGGGGCGCGGCCGGCCGCATTGAGCGCAGCGTACGCGGCGGGCGGCAAGTTCTGCTATCACTTCGTGTTCGAGCTCACGAAAGCGCGCCTCACCGTCCCCGATAAAGATTTCCGCGATCGGCTTGCCAGCGCGCTCGGCTACAATCGAGTCGCAATCGACCAGTTCCCATCCGAGCCGGCGTGCAAGCAGGCCGGCAACCGTGCTTTTACCGGTCGCCATAAAACCGGTCAGAATCAGGCATGGGGCCATGACAGGCGGCGCGCGATTAGAAGCTTCTGAGCTGTTCGAGATAGCCCTCGTAGTTGCGCGTGATCTCGACGCGCGAGTCAGCGCCGAACTTCTCCAGGAATGCACGTGCCAGCTCGTAGCTTACCACGGTTTCGGCGATGACCGCTGCAGCCGGCACCGCGCACACGTCCGAACGCTCGATTGCCGCCGTCGCCTCGGCCTTGGTGCGGATATCAACCGAACGCAGCGGCCGCATCAGGGTCGAGATCGGCTTGAAAGCGACGCGCACCCGCAGCGGCTCGCCCGTGGTTATTCCTCCCTCGGTTCCTCCGGAATTGTTCGAATAGCGCGTAAAACGGCGTGCGATCGGGTCGTAGCCAATTTCGTCATGAAGTGTCGAGCCTCGGACCCGTCCTGCCGCGAAACCGATCCCGAACTCGACCCCCTTGGCCGCCTGCACGCTCAGCAGCGCCTGTGCAAGCCTGCCGTCAAGCTTCCGATCCCACTGCACGTGGCTTCCGAGGCCAACCGGCAGCCCCGTTACCACCACCTCAACGATCCCTCCAAGCGTGTCTCCCGTCGCCTTACAGGCGTCGATTTCGGCAATTATCGCCTGCTCGGCCTGCGGATCTGCAACCCTCACCTGGGATTCTTCGGTGATACGTCTTAGATCGGCGACGGAAGCTCCTTCCGGCGCAGTAGCGCAGGTGGCGCCAATCGCGACTACGTAGGCGAGCGCGTCGATTCCGTAGGGCGTCAGGATCTGGCGGGCGAGCGAACCCACCGCGACCCTTGCCGTCGTTTCGCGTGCCGAGGCCCGTTCGAGAACGTCGCGAATGTCGTCCAGGTTGTATTTGAGCGTGCCTGCCAGGTCCGCGTGGCCCGGCCGCGGTCTGGTGACCGGCTTGGCCTCCGCGCGATCTGCCGGGTCGATCGACATCCGCTTGCCCCAGTTCTTGAAGTCCTTGTTCTCGACTATGAGCGTGACCGGAGCGCCGGTTGTGCGTCCAAAGCGGATTCCCGAAACGATCCGGACTTCGTCGCGCTCGATCGCCATCCGGCCGCCACGCCCGTAGCCTTTCTGACGGCGGGAAAGATCGTGGTTGATTCCCGCGTGGTCGATCTCAAAGCCGGCCGGCACGCCCTCAACGATGGCTACCAGCTCGGGTCCGTGGGACTCGCCGGCGGTTAGAAAACGCAGCATTGAACAGCTCAGGCAGCCGACGGCATAGCCGTGCCTGCCCAGACGATTCAACCAGAGACGGCGTGCGCGATAAAGCGTCCCTTGCCGGGGAGGCTAACCGGGGGCGCCGTTCCGCCTGTCGCGAACAATTAAAGAAGTCCGCCTCATAAACAGTGAAAGATGTCAGCTTGTTGACGGAATCGCCTCATTGTTACATCTTGCTCGCGAAGATGGGCTATTTTTATCGCGAGGGGCCAAAGTGTTCGAGCGTGTTCTTGCGGCAATTTCAACTTTTAAAAGCTCAACCTCTGAAATCCCATACAGTTCAAAAACTAGACGCGCTGCCACCCTGGCCCATCGGGCGCTGGTGCTGACGGCGCTCCTGTTAGGAATCGGCGGGCGCGCATTCTGCTCGACGGCCACCTGCACGAGCGGCAACATCCAATCCGGCGACGCCACGACCGATCTGGTCGTGACGGGGCCCTGCACCGTTCCGGCCGGCACGTACACCTTTCACAACGTCAGCATATACGCCACTGATCCAACCACCTGCGCATCGAAGCCGAGTAGCTGCGGAAGTCTGACCTTCGCCGACGATCCCGCCGGCATCGACTTTTACGCCGAGAACATCATCATCGAGAACGGCGGCAGCCTGATCGTCGGCTCGCCGACCGCGCCCATCGGCACCAATTGCAGCGGCGGCCAATGCGGGCGCGTCACGATCCACCTGTGGGGTGCGGCGACTGATTCCGGGGCGCTTTGCAACTCCAGCCCCCAGTGCGGAATTCCGAACGGCATCTGGGACTCGAACGCGCCCATGATGAATCCCACCGAATGCACAGCGAAGACCCTGGGTAACGGCGTGAACGACTGCTTCTATCCGTACCAGACGCTCGATCCGGCGGATGGAACCGCGAAGGCGTACTTCGGGCACAAGGTGCTCGCCGTGTCCTATGGCGGGACTTTGCAGCTATTCGGCAAGAAAGGCGCCGTCTATGGAGGCACGACGACGCCCTGCGACTCAAGCAGCCCTTCCTGCTCAGGCACCAGTTGGGCGCGCCTTGCCGGCTCATTGAAGCCGGGCGTAGCCACCATGACCATAGACCGCGCGGTTGACTGGCAAGACCAAGACCACATCGTCGTGACCACGACGGACTATCTGCCCGGGCATTCTGAGGAGCTGATCATCCAAGGCAAGCCGACGGTAAGCGGCAATACCACAACGATAAATTTTACCAATGCCAACACCGCGATTACCGGCGTCCAATGGCCGCATAACGGAAAGACGATCGACCTCACGAACGCGAGCTACCCCGGCATCTCGCGGCTCGGCCTCAACATCACACAGGCTGACACTCGCGCCGCAGTTGGGTTGCTGACACGCAGCATCCAGATCGTTTCCCAAGGCGATAAAGCGACCGACGCGTTCCCGCCGGCTCCCCCGGCCGGAAGCAAGACCCCTGGATACTACTTCGGCGGGCACACAATCGTTCGGCAGGGCTTTGAGACCTGCCAGGTGCAGGGGGTCGGATTTTACCAGCTCGGCCAGGGCGGCGAGAAAGCGCACTATCCGGTGCATTTCCACATGGTCCGCCAGGTCCCGGCGTCGACCTTTGTGACGGACAGCTCGGTTTGGGATTCGATGACGCGATGGATAACTCTTCACGGCACCCAGGGCGTCCTGCTGGCGCGCAACGTTGGCTATAAGTCGATCGGTCACGGATACTATCTCGAAGACGGGACGGAAACCGGAAACAAGCTGTATTCGAACCTGGGAGTGTTCGCGCGCGCGGCCGTCGCCAATGTACAGAACCGCCGCCTCGTCCCAGGCATCCTGACCACCAAGGATCCTGACTGCAAAAACGGGCGTCTCGACAACGCAAGCTGCAGGCCGCCGGACAATTTCCCCTTCTACTCAGATTCGAACCATCCGGCCGTTTTCTGGATCATGAACGGCTGGAATGACTTCGAATATAATTTCGCCGCCGGCGCCGGCACATGCGGCGCCTGTTACTGGTTCGTACCGGGCGCGATCAGCGGCCCCTCGCGGCTGGAAAAGTGGTTTGGCTATGCGAGCGAACAACTCTCGGTAATTCCCGTTCAGGACAATCCGGCGCTTGGCTATGATGAACGCGCGGGCACCACGCCCTTGCAGACGTTCATCGGCAATACTTGCGTCAGCGCGATGAACTCCTTCCAGGAAGTCGGCCTCACCAGCGCCTGCAACGGCGTCAATCTTGCCACGACAGGCATCGACCCGAAGGCGCCGGGTTCTACGCTCCTGATGCTTCCTTCAGCGCGCGCGGAGGAAAACTTCACGCCGGCAAGGGCCACCGATACTTACTGGCCAATCGTTGGCGGCGGCGGACGCCGGGCAACCCAGTGTCCCGCGGCTGACAAGGGCACGGCCAACGCCGATTGCTCAGCCACTGGAGGAGTCAACCTTTGCGGACAGGGCAGCGCACAAAACTGCGCCGTTACGGTTCTCGACCGTTACACCACCTCTTTCAACTGGGCGCAAAAGAATTTCTCCGCGATCTGGATGCGGCCGTTCTGGTCGCTGGTCATCGACAGCGTGATCACCGACCCGCAGGCCGCCGGGCTTAACTTCGTGACCAGCGGCGATTACAGCAAGGCCTCGGTACCCGACGGCTTCTGGGCGCTCGCCCGCAAGAGCGCGTTCATCGGCGGCACTCAATGGAAGAACCCGCAGAGCGATTTGCAGAACAATCCGTATGCATCCAACGCCGGACCGTTCAATCCTTTCACAGACGGCGGCTCGAAAGGCTTGAGTTGTGCCGCCGATCCATTCTCAGGCGGAGCCAACAATTCGTATTGCCTGAACGAGGATGCCGGCATCAGCATGCAACTCGAGACCTTTACCAACTTTCAGCGGCTGTTCAGCGTTTACGACGGCCCCGCGTACCAGGATTCCAATGCATACCTGAATATCCAGCCTACCTATCTGACCACCGATGGTACGGTGAAGGGGGATCCACTGGGGGGCTGCAAACCGGACGCCTGCCCGGAAGGCGCAACCGACTGCAATCCGTGCGGAAACAGCGGCGTCATGGGCACTGGTAACTTCGCCGCCCGGGCCGATCAATTGAATAAACGCTGCTATCTGCCCAATGCCGCAATCGGGTGGAAACAGTCCAACGGCTTCTATTATGCACCTGCGTTCCATTCGACCAATCTGTACTTCAGCGGGGTCGCTATTCGCCACTTCGTTACCGAGCCGCTGTTCAAGCCAGGTCTTCTGAATTTTGATACCGACCTCAAGCTGGCACGCCAGGAATACTGTCGATACCAGGACGTCATGTTCAACCCTTTCACAGATATCGACCGCGAAACCGTACTCAACGATGATGACGGCACTTTGACCGGCTTGACCAGCCCGGTTTTTACGCCGGCTACTCCGAAGACGGAAACGATTTCGGTCAATAAGGAGGCGTTCTTTGACGCGCCAACCGAGACCTCGGAGTGTGCGTCGGATCTCGCCCTCAACCCTAAAGGCGACGCGAAGTGCCCGCCGAACACCGCCAAGACCAGCCCCTATCAATATGTCACGACTGCCATCTATCCCGAGTGTGGGCTGAACCCCGAGCGGCTAAAGCCGTTCCAGGCGTGTCTCGACAAGGATGACAAACAAGCCTGGGGCCGTCCTTGCTCCGAATCGCCGCGTGGTTCGCCGGATCAAGGATGCACCGGAATCCCGCTGTATCGCCAATTGATACTCTCCACCGAAAAGGTAGGTCTGGATCAGGTCAAGCGGATGATGGGGCAGGGCAATTTCCAGCGCAGCGGACTGACCGTGAACAACGGCATCTATTACATCGATACGGCTCTTTCCAGGACCAAGCAGGAGAAAGCCGGCGCCAGGAGCCTCAACGTTTTCACGGCAGGTCAGAAATACGATTTGTATTTCCTGTACGCCAGCAAAAATACCAAGCAGCAGTATCAATTGTTCGTCGGGAAAAACCTTCCCGGCTGCCCCAGCAATCCTACTTTTGCCGCGACGAACGTCAAATTCGGCTACGTCGACATCACCACTGACGCGTATAAGTTCTCGCTGGCGAAACCGTCGGGTGATGACAACCAGAATAAGAACGTAGGAGACCTGCCGGTCGGATGGAGCGCTACTTACAACGCGGATAGTTGTAAGACTGGCATTCTGACGCTCAGCACGGATATGACCTCGCTCGCTGACGACTTCGACCTTACTAAGGATACGGCGAACAGCAAGCCGCCGAAACCGCTCGGGATGAAACTATGCCAGCCCGCGGCTATGTGTACCTGGGCCAGCAACCAATGTCAGTGCAATCCGTCGAGCCCGTATTATAGTTTGTGCACGCAAACGAATCCGGCGGGCCAAACTATATGTAGTTGGTCAGTCAAGGATCTTGATTGTCCGGCGAAGGGCTGTCCGTCGTTTCAGATCACGTTTCCGGAGGCCAAGTATTTCGTGGCCGATGACCAGGACGCGCGGCCCACGCCGGCGGTATTCGGATTTGGGAACGAGTCATTCGACTGGAATATCGGGTTTAACCTCGAAAGCAGCAGCATCTCGGGACCCGATTGTAACTATACTTCGCAGCCCCCGCTCCAATGCGCAGCGTCCACTGCGGGCGAGTTCAGCGAGTACTGATCGGCGGCGCATGATTGCACCGCCGTGAGTTGCTCATCGAGACCACCAATACGCGAACGCGTTGCACGGAAGAATGCGAGAGGAAGGGCCGGTGAAAGGCAATCGCTCGGAGGAATACGGTGCCCTCGGGAGATTTTTGTGCGCAATCGTCGCGGTAGCTGCGCTCGCACTTACAGCCGGAGGATGCGGTAGCGGCTCGTCCTCTCCTTCCCTCCCAGGCCCGAAACCGGCGCTCAGCGGCGCCGTTTTTGGCGGTTCGGCGGGCAGCCCGATCGCCGGCGCGCAAATCACCCTGTATCAGGCGGGAACCAGCGGCTACGGGGCCGGCAGCTCGCAACTGGTGTTGGTCACGTCGGGCAAGGATGGCCATTTCAAGTTTGCGAGGTTTGAATGCCAAACCAGCCAGCAGCTTTATCTCATCGCAACCGGCGGTACCCCCGCGGGACAACGCGCCGCCAATGCCGCCGTCGCGCTCAGCGCCGCGATCGGCCCGTGCGGAGCCTACAAGCGATCGGTAGTCATCAACGAGGTAACCACCGCCGCGACCGTGTGGGCGCTCAATCAGTTCACAGATTCCACGGGACAAATCATCGGGACCTCCGCGTCCAATCAGGCCGGACTGAATAATGCCGCCGCGGTAGTTGCGGCGCCGAGTCTGGTCGACGTGGCCACCGGACTGACGCCTGCGCTACTTCCACCGGGGGTCGCTCCCACCTCGGATGCGCTTTACACGCTCGCCGATATCCTGGCGACATGCGTCGATTCGAGCGGAGCCGGCTCCAGCGAATGCCAGGCCCTGTTCACTGCTGCCACGCCGCCCGCTCGCTCCGCGCCGGCAACGACGCTCGAGGCTGCGGTCGATATGGCGCGGAATCCTGGCAACAGCGTCGCTAGCTTGTACGACTTGATACCGGACAACCCTCCGTTCACACCGTTGTTGGCTGCTCCGCCAAGCGCGTGGGTGTTGGCGATCGAGTACGATCCGGCCGACACGGAATACGCCGGACCGTACGAGCTGGCGGTTGACGCCGCCGGAAACGTGTGGACCGCGAATGCGCAGGGCGGTTCGGTGAGTGTGCTGGACGCCGCAACCGGTTATATAAGCGGTTCCGTCCTCGGGCCGGAGGGCGCGGTGTTTTCAGCTCCCACCGGTATCGCGCTCGACGTGGACAGCAACGTGTGGGCCAGCAACTACTCAGGGAATAGCATCAGCGAATTAACCGCTTCGAGTAACTATGCGACCGGACTCAATTTTGCCCCGGTGGCTGCCGCGTTTAACGGTCCATTGGCAATTGCGTTGGATGCAAGCGGCAATGTATTCGCGGGGAATTTCAACAGCGGCAGCGTCAGCGAACTGACCGCATCCAGTAACTATGCGACCGGTCTCAACTTCGCGCCCTCGGGTGCGGCACTGGTGGCCTCCGCATCGATCGCCGCCGACGCACAGAATAATGTCTGGGCTGCCAATTTTATCGGCAACAGCGTCAGCGAGCTGACCGCGGCGAGCAATTACGGAAGCGGACTCAACTTCGCGCCCGCCAGCGCGTCGCTCGACAACCCCATCTCGATTGCCCTCGATTCCAGTGGCAACGTTTGGGTCGCCAATAAATCCGGAGCGAGCGTCAGCGAACTCACCGCCCCGGACTACACGACGGGCGCCGTGTTCTCGCCCGCCGGCGCCGCGATCAATGAACCGCTCGCCCTCGATTTCGACTCCGCGGACAATTTGTGGGTCGCGAACGACGCCGGGAACAATCTGAGCGAGTTGACTGCCGCGAGCAATTATACGGCTGGCCTCAGCTTCGCGCCCTTCTCCGAGATTCACGGGCAATTCAGCATGGCGCTCGATGCCTCGGGTAATGTGTGGGTGGCGAACAACGCGCTCGATACGGTTTCCCAGTTTATCGGACTGGCGAAACCAGTTCTCACGCCGATCCAAGCCTGCCTTGCCAAGGGACACGACGTATGCGTTCCGTAGGCCGTACGGCGGTGCCATCGCAGGGCGCGATCGGCTAGGCTTTGCCTCCGGATGCGCCAGCGGGTCTTTTATGCACGTTCTGAGTGCGACGCGAAGTTGGTTGGCCTAATTTTCGAATCGCCTGACTCGGAGCGCCTGCGGATTATCAAAGACGAGGGGCGGAGTCTGGCCGGTTTTTTCGAAACGGCCGATGGCAAGGCGATTTTCTTCAAGCGCACCGAAGCTCGCTCCTGGGGCCGAGGCATCGTCGAGCGCCTGTTGGGCTCGCGCGCGCGGCGTGCTTTGCGCGGCGCCGCTCTTCTTGAGCGCTCTGGCTTTTGCCATCCCGCGCCGCTGGCCGCCGCCGAGCTAATCGAAGCTGGAGCAGTGCGCCGGAGCCTGTTGCTGAGCGAGCGGTTGACCAACGCCGATTCGCTCAGCCGCTCGGCCCTGGGACCAAACGGTGAACGGCGCAGCGAGCTGGCGCGCCGCCGTGCGATCATCCGTGCCGTCGCTGCCGAGGTCCGCCGTCTGCACGACGCGGGGCTCCTCAGCCGTGACCTTCAGGAGACCAACCTGATGCTGCGCGAGGACCGATGTGGCGGTTTCGATCTGTACTTCGTCGATCTGGAGGACTTCCGCAAGCCGCTTTGTCTCTCGCGCCGGCGCCGCCTTCTCAACCTGGTGCATCTCGACCGAAGCGCAGGCCGCTTTTTGCCGCGTTCCGATCGGTTGCGCTTTCTCAAGCATTACCTCGGGCCCCGGGCCGGCCACGACGAGCTTCTCCAAGCGGCACGGATCTGCATACGGTTGCGGGCACGGATCGACTGCCGAAAAGGGCGGGCAGCGTCTATACTGCCGGTGCGAGCTGGCGACAGGGACGCCAACAGTTCGAGGGCGAGGCGTCCCAGCCGGGTGGCCTCGGGGAACCGTAACCATGGCAATCGCGCTTAGACGAGCACGCCAACACCATCCGGAACAGGAGACGGTGGCTTCGGGCGGCCCGCTGCGCAACCTGATGCTTGGACTCAATGACGGGCTGGTTGCGTCGTTTGCGGTAACCTCCGGAGTGGCTGGAGCGTTCAGCACGTCGCGGGTGGTGGTGATGGCGGGGGTTGCAGAGATGCTCGGCGGAGCGATCTCGATGGGCATGGCGGGGTTCATTTCGGCGCGCTCGGAGGCGGAATTTTACCAGAGCGAGATCGAGCGTGAGCGCGACGAGATCGCGCGCTGGCCGGAGCGCGAGCGCGACGAGGTGCGGGCGATCTACCGCCAAAAAGGCTTCGCCGGCGCGCTGCTCGACCAGATCGTCGCCCACATCACGGCCGACGTCGAGCGTTGGAGCAACGTGATGATGCGCGAGGAATTGGGCCTCCACCGCGAGCGAATCGAGACGCCGTCGCATTCCGGCCTGCTGGTTGGCAGTTCCTACCTGGGGGGCGCGTTGATCCCGGTGCTGCCGTACGTCTTCCTGCCGCCGGCCATCGGAATCGCCGTCTCAGCGCTCGCCACGGTAGGTGCGCTGTTCGCGGTTGGAGCGGCCAAGACGGTTATTACGGCAGGCCGCTGGTGGAAGAGCGGCCTTGAAAGCATGGCTACGGGGATCGTGGCGGCGGCCGTGACCTACGGCGCCGGCCGCGTGTTTGCAAGCCGTTAGCCTTGGCTCAGCTAGCCGCCGCGTCCCGGGCGCCGGGGTTCGATCGGCAGTTCTGTTTCCAGTAATGTTTTCGGTGGCGTACGAGAGTGGCGATGAAAATAGTCTCATTCGGCGACGTTCACATGGCGACCCGCAACCTTGACCGAATGGCCGAGGTGATGCGCGACACCGAGCTGGTGATTGTTTCGGGCGATTTGACCAATTTCGGCGGCGCCGATGACGCCCGCAAAGTGTTGGACGCCGTGCGCAGCGCCTGTCCCAAGGTGCTGGCGCTGCCGGGAAACCTCGACCAGCCCGACGTGATGCCGTTTCTGGAAAACGAGGGAGTGGCGCTGCACGGCAAGGGCATGATTGTGGGTTCCGTCGCAGTCTTCGGATGCGGCGGATCGAACCTGACTCCGTTCCATACTCCTACGGAATTTACCGAGGAGGAGATCTACGACACGCTGATGCGGGGTTATCGCGAGATAGCCGGTCATCGGCCGCTGCTTATGATTTGTCATTCCCCGCCCCACGATACCAAGTGCGACAGGATCAGAAGCGGCCAGCCAGTCGGCAGCACTGCGGCGCGCCGCTTTATCGAGGAGATCGCGCCCGACGCCTGCATAAGCGGCCACATCCATGAATCGGCGGGCACTGACCGAATTGGATCGACCATCGTGCTGAACGCCGGTCCTTTTTCGGCAGGCGGCTATATAGTGGTTAGTTCGAACGGTTCGGCGCTCAGCGCGACGCTGGAGTTTCTTTGACGTTCCCGGCTACTCCCGTGGCGCGCAGGCGGTGCGAATGTGGACCGAGAAGTTTATCCGCGGATGGCCGCTCATAAGGCGCAGTTGGTGGCGGCTTCTGCGCCGCTTTGCCCCCCGCATGCCTGGGACAGGACCGAACAGGCGCGCCTCGCTGCGAGCTGACGTAAAAAGCATGGACGACGATTCCAGCGGGCCACAGGCGTCGTGATGCAAGCGGGCGATAGGGTCTTTTTCGATGCGGCGGGAACGCTGTTTGAATCGCGCGAGCCCGTGGCCCGCAGCTACGCCCGAATAGCTCAGCGTTACGGTCTCAATGCAAGCGAGAAGGCGGTGGCTGAGCGTTTCCGGACGGTTTTCCATGCCACGCCGGGAATTGCCTTTGGTCCCGGCCGTCCCGCCGACGAACTCAGGCGGCTAGAGCGCGAATGGTGGCGCGACGTGGTGAGCCGCACGTTTGCCGGCCTTGGCGAGTTCGACGATTTCGACTCGTACTTTACGGAGTTGTTCGGCTTTTTCGCCGATCCGGCAAACTGGCGTGCCGACGCCGAAGCGGTGCCGCTGCTCCGCACGCTTCGCAGCCAAGGAGTCAAGCTGGGCATTATCTCCAACTTCGACTATCGCCTGTACCGTATTCTGGAGGGTCTGGAACTAGCTCCCTGGTTCGACTCCGTGACCATCTCATCCGAGGCGGGCTACGCCAAGCCCGCGCCTGAGCTTTTCGCCGTGGCGCTGGGCAAGCACGGCGCATCAGGACCGCGGTCAGTACATGTGGGCGATTCGGAAAGCCACGACGTTGCGGGTGCTCGCGCCGCCGGCCTTGCGGCCGTGTTCGTGGACCGCCGCTGGCGCGGCGGTATCGCATTGGCAGACGGGTTCGCGCGCGTCGGATCGCTAAGCGCGGTCGCCGAAGCGGCAAGGGCGCTATGCCGGAAGGCGTGTGGCGCAGACGCATGCTGAAGCGGATTCACCATGTCGGCATCGTGGTCGACAGCATCGAGCGCGCACTGATTTTCTGGCGCGATACGCTCGGCCTGAAGCTCGTGAAAAGTGCGGTTGTGGCCGACCAGGGCGTGCGCGCGGCGCTGCTTGACGCTGGCAGCGCCGAGGTCGAGTTGCTCGAGCCGCTATCCGCCGAAAGCGGTGTCGGCCGCTTCCTGGCGCGCCGAGGCGGCGGACTTCATCACCTCTGCTTCGAAACGGACGACGTGGCGAGCGACCTGGCGGTGGCTCAGGCCAAGGAACTGCCGCTCATCGATCTGCGCCCGCGCCCCGGCTTGGCCGGTATGGTATGCTTTCTTCATCCCAGGGCGACGCGTGGCGTCCTGATTGAATACGCGCAACCGATTGAGGAATGAAGCCAGATGCCGATTTACGAGTATTACTGTGCCGACTGTAAACGGTCCTTTGAGATGCTGATGCGTGCCGGTGAGAGCGCCTCGCGATGCGTCCACTGTGGGAGCGCGCGGCTTAGTCGCGAAATGTCGGTCTTCGCGTCAGGGCGCAGCGAGGGGCCGGCCGCTGCTGCAAGCTCGTCGCCCGCTCGGGGCGGATGCTGCGGCGGCGGGCGGTGCGGCTGCGCCGGGTAAGGCCTTCCCAGTTTCTGTCTCACTAAACCTGTCCCGAGAGCGCAGCGGGCCGCGTGGCCAGGCTACGTGAAGGGCGCTTGCGGTCGGGTGAGGCGCATAGGAAGATCATAAGTGTAGCGCTCGACGGAGTTGACAGCGCTGCTGACTTCCTATGAAAGCTTCAGTACACGGTCGAGCTCGGGTAGCCGGCCTGTCGGTCTGCCTGGCGATAGGGCTGATCGCCGCTGGCATGGGTTTGTGTCCGGCTTGGGCGCAACAGCAGCAGCTTACGCTGCCACCGGCTCAGGCCGTGCCCGGCCCTCAGGGCGGTGGCGGGGCAACGCTTGAACTTCCGGCCATGCCCAGCCCGCAGGGTGGAAGCTCGCTGAATCTGCCGCAGACCGCGCCGCAACAAGGCTCCGAGCTGGTGTTGCCGCCGCAGCAACTTAGGCGACAGCTCGGCTACAAGCAGGTCACCGTCACCGTGACCAACCAGCAGGGTGGCTACGTTAGCGGCCTCGACCGCAACGACTTCCG
>JAJYVB010000235.1 GCA_021792265.1 Deltaproteobacteria bacterium
CGAGGTCCGGAATCGGCCGGCCGTCAACCAGCACGTGATCGGGCCGCATCGAAAGCGCTCCTATCGCTCGCCGGCAGGCCGCGAACGTTGCGCGCAGGATGTCTATTTGGTCGATTTCCGCTGGCTCGGCCTGCCCGATGCCTATCGCCAGCGCCCGCCGGCCGATCTCAGCAAAAAGTGTCTCCCGGCGTTTGGCCGTGAGCCGCTTCGAATCGTCGACGCCTGCAATAGAGACCTCAGGTTCGAAGATCACCGCTGCGGCAACCACCGGACCGGCAAGAGGACCAACTCCTGCCTCGTCAACTCCAGCGACCGCCGTAACTCCACGTCGCCAAAGCTGCCGTTCGGGATGCAGAGTCGGAAGTTCCCTGGTTCTCATGCGCGCCGGCTGTCACGACGGGGTCGGTGAGGTGCGCCGCGGTCCCCTCATAAGCCGGAAAAAAATTATACAGACCGTCACCAGGCCGACCAGCATCAGCATGACCACGGCGATCTGCAAAAGTGTCATAAGCGGGCCGCGATTGGGCCACTTGCGCCACACCGGAGGAACGTTGTTGATCCGAAAGGGCTGCCGGTGCTCGAACAGCGACAGCGCGTATTTAAAGTCGTCGACCACGTAGGGCTCCGATACCTCAGCGATTTGGATAGCGCGGCGCTGCCATTTGATCGCGCTGTCAAAATCGCCTGCCTCGGCGTAGGCGGCAGCTAATGTGGCGACGTAGTCTGCGTTCTTCCATCCGGTTTGCTGGCAGGCGCGAGTTGCCAGTGCAATTGCGGCTTTGCCGTCACGAACCTCGTTATTCGGGCCGCTGCTCAGGATTAGAGCCGCCCAATCGGCGTCATCAGCGGCGACATCGGGGAACTGCGCCAGCTTGAGCAGCTCGGCGCGCGCCTTATTCCAGTGGTTTGCCTGGACCTCCAGTTTGGCGCGCGAATAAACCACCTGCCAGTTGCCAGGATCGGCACGCTCCCATTTGCCTAAATCCGCGATCGCTTTGCCCAGTTCGCCCTTCATCATGTACTGGTGCGAGCGGCATCCATAGCCGCCTGGGCCGGCGGGATTGAGTTTTATCAGCCGGTTGCAATCTGCAATTGCGCGATCGTAATCACCCATCGATTCGTAGAGCAGAGCGCGGTCAGCGATGAACCTGGCCCTGTTCGGATCGAGCTTGATGGCTCTGTTTATGTCCTTGAGTGCCAGCCGAATTTGATTTTGCTTCTGATAAACCCCTGAACGTTCGAAGTAATTCTCCGCCTCGCGTGGCTGGCGCTTAATCGCCATAGCGAAATCGGCGAGCGCGTGCTGCAGATGCCCAGTGCTATTGTACGCTTCTCCGCGAAGCCGGTAGCCAACGCCGCTCTCCGGATTCAATTTGATTATCTGGGTATAGTCGGCAATCGCCTTGTCATACTCGCCCTGTGCCCAGTATACGGACGCGCGAAAGCTCAGCAGGTTGGCATTCTTGGGCTCGATTTTTATGGCGCGGCTTATTGCCTTTATTGTCCCGCTGTAATCGCCCTTGGCATAGCAGCTCTGCGCCCGTTCGACATACGGGAGTGCCTTGCCCAGATTCGAGCGCAGCAACCGATTCAGCTCGGTGACCGCGGCTTCCCGCCGGCTGACTCTCCCGGCCCCGAACCGCAGGCTCGCAGAACGGCTGCTGCTACCCGCAACCGGGTTTGTGCCGAGCAACAGTACCGACACGATGAATAGATTGAGCGCCACATGGGCTATCGCGCACGGGATCAGTTTGCGGTACCGGACATAAAGCGCGGTCAGCGCGCACTCGGCCGGCGCGATCAGAAGCAGGTAGGAAAAACCCCAGAAGGGAAGGCGTGCCAGCAGTCCCAGAATCACGCCGGACGCCGCCGCGGCCCAGACATTTCCCGCGACGGGCGACAGGCGCTCGATCGCGTAGCCGCGCGCGGCCAACTCCTCGGCACACGCGCTTGCTATCAGCACCGCCAGCGCCACCCACCACGACGCGTCATGTATTCCGGCAGCGTCCGCCGGAGCCAATCGGGCTATAAGCTTCGGCAGTGTGCGATCAGCCGGTTCAAGGTAAGCGTAGAGCCCAGCGGTGAGCACGGTCAGGCCAATCAGCATGCCCGCGCTGGCAACGCCCACCTTCCAATCGGCAAGTTGCGGCTTGCTGATTCCCACCGAGCTGACCGCCAGGCGTTCGAAACCCAGAATGAGCACGAGGAGCGCTCCTACAATCAGCAGCTCGATGATCAGGCGCGCGCCGCTCGTCCCCGCATTCCAGGACCATCCGATTATTTCCGACAACCGCCATACGATTCCGGCGGCGAACGGCAGGCCGAATCCGATCGCGAGCCCCAATTCGGTCAGCGTCAGGCGCGATAGCAACGTTGAGACCGAGGGCGGCTCGTGGTGGAAATCGCAAGCCTTAGCGGGTGATCCGATCGTGGTGCCAGCTGATTGAACCATCTAACACCCCCGCCCGGTCTTTAGCCGGATTTTGGGTTTTCGAAGCTTTCCGTGATGGCGATATAAAACAACGTGGGCCGATAAAGCAAGGACAAGCGACGATATCGCTAGTTCACTTGAAAAAACGGAAGCGCAGGTTTGAGCGATCGGAGGGTGATTTAAGGCGAAGCTTCCATTTTTAGCCCAAGTTCGGATTTCTCTGGCGGCGCGATGGGTCGGTCATAACCTCAACTCCCGTTTGTTCCAAGAACAAAGGTTTCACCGGGCGCATTTGAGCAATAGCATCTCCAAAGCGTCTCTGACGGTTGCTCGGCTGCCATTTTTTTGTCGAGCGCCAATTTCTTATCGGTCTGTACGCTGCTGGCGTCGAAGAAAAGCGCTGTTTATCGGACTTTTAGGGGATGAAACGGCGGCACATGAATTGCTGAAGACAATCAATGGCTTGCGTTGAGTAAACCCGGCAGAAGGAGATGGCTAATTCGATGAGAGGTGAAGAGAGCAAGGTGATGACAGTCAAGGAGCTTTCCGATTACCTGAAAGTTCATCCTTCAACGGTCTATCGCCAGCTAAGGCGTGGAAGACTTCCGGCGTTCAAGGTTGGCAGCGATTGGCGATTCAACGTCGAGTCTATCGATCGCTGGCGGCTGGGACAGGACGGTTTCGGCGGCCTGAGTCAGTAAACGGCTTGACGCACGGCGAGGACGGTGGCGGGAGCAGGACAGGTTCGAGCTAAGAGGGGCAGGGCGCTTTAGGGGAGTGCCCTTGCGAGCTTGGTCGACGGGCTCATGTATTCCATGGTGAGCCATCCCCGCAGCGGGTCGATGCGTCCGATTTTCACAGTTACGATCTGGTTGGTGGCGAGATTGGGCGCGCCGTAGAGGGTGCCCCGGACGGCGTAGTCGAACAGCTCAGCGCTGGCGCCGTCGCGCAGCACGATCGCCTCCAGCGGGCGATCGAGAGCGTTTTCGGCAAGATAGCGCAGCGCCCAATAACGCCGGGCGCGGCGTTCCAATTGCCGTGCTTCGAACTCGGTCGCCTCCGCGTTAGCCATGACCTGCAGGAGTTCCTGCGACTGGCAAAGCTCCTGTCGCGATGCGCCCGACACTGCCAGTAACTGGCGCTGGAGTACGAGGTCCGTGTAGCGGCGAATCGGTGAGCTTAGCTGCGCGTAGCAGTCGAGGCCAAGTCCGGCGTGGTAGCCGGGATGAAGCGAAAGCCGCGCCCGTTCACGGGCCGCGTCCGTAAGCCCGTTGGGTGCTACTCGGTAGATAATTGGAATCCCCTTGTCGGCCGCGTAGCGTGCCCCGACCCAGTTGCTGGCAACCATGAACTCGGCGACCAGCGTGCGGCTGGGCGAGGACGCGTCGATTACACCGAGCTCGATTCGTCCATTCACCACGCGAACTTTCGTTTCGCGCCGCTGGATGCTTGCCACTCCAGTTCGAAGCCGCCGCTCCTTGAACCGCAGCGCTAATGCGTAAAGCCGCTCCAGAACATCGCGTACCGCCGCCTGTGCATCGTCTGGGCCAGCGTCGCCCTGCCCCCCGTTACTGGCGTTTTGCGCAAGCAGACGGTCGGCCTCGGCGTAGGTCATCCTCCGCTCGATCCGGATTCGCGACGGATAGATAGCGTAGTCCAGGATCTCACCCGCGGCGCTCATCCGGAGCTCGGTGGTGAGAACGTTGCGCTCCTGCCCGGCGAGCAGGCTGGCGCGCCGGCACGAAACCTCGTCCGGCAGCATCCGGATGACCGCTTCCGGCAGATAGAAGGTCGTGGCCCGCGTCGCCGCCTCGCGATCCATGGCGCTGCCCCGCGCCACGAAATCGGAAACCAACGCAATGTGAACCGTAACTTTGAGGTTCCCGTCGGGCATTGCGCAGCATCCGAGTGCGTCGTCCACTTCGAGTGTTTCTTCGTCGTCGATGGCGATCGTGAGCAACGGTTCTGCCGGCGCGCGTGCCGGCGGTTCGACCTGCGAGGCCTCGGCAATCGCTGCCGCGTCGAACTCAGTCCGGAGCCCGGCGATCGCGACGAATCGCGGTGTGGTCGGCGGCCGGCCCAGGCGGTCGAGTATTTCGAAAGCTGTCTCCGCGGGCTGAACCTCAGGTATGGCCTCTGCGAGCAGCGTTGCGAGTTCGCGCGAGCGCGTAAACGGGTTGAAGAGGAAACGTTCGAGTTCATCGGCGAGGGCGCGTGCCTGCTCAGGGCCGGCCGGCTCGTTGGCGACGAGCGCCTGGATAAGAGCGCGCCGTTGGCGCGCCGAGGTGCTTTTCAGGTTTTCGCGCTCGCGTTGAACACGTAAGCGCTCGACTTGCTCGGCGGCTCGGGGAACGAATTCCAGATGGCGGCGCGCAAAGAACAGTTGGTCGGAAAGAAGCGCCTCGAACATGGCCGATCCTGCGGCGGGCGAACGCGCGCTGAAGAACAGTTCGGCCAGTTCGTCGGCGCTGAAAGCTCTCCCTTGGTCGTGGACGACGCCCCATAAAAGGTCGAGGTCGATTTGCTCTAAGAATTGAGCGCGTTCGGCCTCGAATGTCCGGATCTGCTCGGTTGGCTCGCCGGCGTTCCGTCCGGCCGAATTCCGCGAGAAAAGAACCGACGACGGCGGCATCGAGCGCCGGACACCATTTACATCGACGACTGCCAGCTCAGCCTCACGCGCCGCTACGACCATCCCGCGGCGGATTTTGCCGTGCTCCAGGTATTCGACGATTCTTCCGAGAGGCGTCGGTTTTTCCCGCATTACAAG
>JAJYVB010000012.1 GCA_021792265.1 Deltaproteobacteria bacterium
CGCGTTGGGCCACGAACCTTCCGCACTCGGTGTGGCGCGCCTTTACCGGGATATGGTAGGTACTTTCGTCTTGGACAACCTGGACCGCGGCCACGCGCCAGCCGTCGAAGCGCTCGGGATGCGTGCGATCGTGACCAACACCATCATGGCCACGCCCCGGCGTGCCGCCCAACTTGCGGACGTGGTTATGAACGCGCTCGCAGTGTAGGCTTAAGTGTCCCATGGACGCGATCGCGCTCGTCCCAATCGAAGGACTTCGAAGCGTGCAGCCGGGCGACGACCTCGCCATGCTCATCGCTGCTGCATTGCTCGAACGCGGGCCGCTGCCGGCCGCGGGTGACGTGCTGGTCGTATGCCAGAAGGTCATCTCAAAGGCCGAGGGCCGAATGTGCCGCCTCTCCGAGGTCGAACCCTCGGCGCTCGCTCGCGACTACGCCGAGCGGCACGACAAGGACGCGCGCGTCGTCGAGTTGGTGCTGCGCGAGGCGCAGCGGATCGTGCGAATGGACCGCGGGCTGTTGATTGTCGAAACCGGCCCGGGATGGGTGTGTGCGAACGCCGGAGTTGACGAGTCGAATAGCGCGGGGGAGGGATGGGCGGTGATGCTGCCGCGGGACGCCGACGAATCGGCGGCGCGTATCCGTGCCGGGCTCCAGCAGGCGACCGGCGTGGACTTGGCCGTGGTGGTGACAGACACTTTCGGCCGGGCCTGGCGCGAAGGGCTCACCGAGGTATGCATCGGCGCAAGCGGCCTGGAACCGCTGCTCGACCTGAGGGGCTCGCGCGACCTCAACGGCCGCGAACTTCATCACACGGTCGTTGCCGTGGCCGACGAGCTTGCGGCCGCGGCAGGGCTGCTGATGGAAAAAGCGGCGGGCATTCCGGCCGTGCTCGTACGCGGCTATCGTTATCGGCCTTCTGCAGGCGGGGCAAAGGCTCTCGTACGCAACCCGCAAGACGATCTGTTCCGCTAATCATGACTGTGGCAACCGTGAATCAAAAACCGCATTTGGCCCCTGCTCCGTCGAATCCCAGCCCGAGCAGCGTGGTCGCTGCCGAGTTGGCGGCGGCTGAAGCGAAGCTGCTCAGCCTGCTCGAATCGCACGAGTCCCTCATCACCGAGATTTGCCATTACCTGGTGGACGGCGGCGGCAAGCGGCTGCGTCCGCTTTTCATGCTGCTCGTCTATCGCGCCTGCGGCGGCGAGGATCGGACGGTCGATGACGCAATCGACGCGGCGATCGCTCTCGAACTCATCCACTCGGCCACCCTGCTCCACGACGACATTATCGACGGCGGCCTGGTGCGCCGTGGCCGGCCCTCGGCATTTGCCCGTTACGGCGCCATGCCAACGCTGGTGGCCGGCGACTATCTTTTCTGCCGCGCCTTCGAACTGTGCGGCCGCTTCGAAGAACCACTCGTACGCACCGCCGCGCAGGCCTGCCTCGAGCTCACCGAGGGTGAGATGATGGAGGGGCGGATGCGGTTCAGCACGACGACCACGCTCGACGACTACGTGGCGATCATCACGCGCAAGACCGCCTCGCTATTCGCGGCGGCGGGTAAGGTCGCCGCCGGCCTCACCGCAGCCCCCGGCTCCGTCGCCGAGGCGATGGCAGGCCTGGGAAATGCTGTCGGCCTTGCGTTCCAGATGGTCGACGATCTGCTCGACATCCTGGGCACCGAAGACAAGATTGGCAAACCGGTGGGTTCGGACCTGCGCAGCGGCATTCCCGCGCTGCCGCTGGTGCTCGCCATGGAAAGCGCCGAAGTGCGCGGCGCCCTGCAGAACGGATCGCGGCTCGAAGGCGGAACCTTCGACGCCATACTGCGGGTGCTTCGCTCGCCACAAATCGTCGCGCGAGCGCGCAGCCTGGCGGCAGAGCAGGTGGCGATTGCCCGCGGCATTCTCACTACGCTTCGCCCCTCGCCCTACCGCGACAGCCTCGGCACTCTGATCGACGAACAGGTGAACCGCGAAGTGTAAAGTGGCCGCCGAGCGTGGCCCTGTCACCGGCGCTTTTCTTAACTGCATCCCGGGAACTTGAACGACACGATCCGGGTATGCCAGTTGTAGTTCCCGCTTCGCGCCAGGTACTCGTTGACGTACCAGAAAGTGCAGTCGTCGGCCGGATCGATCGCCATCGCCGAGTAATCGCCCCATCGATAGCACTGCTTCTTGCAAAGCCGACGCTTTTCCAACTGTGAACCGCGTCCGCGAAATGCCAGGGTTTCGGCCCGTAGCCCTCCCAGCGGATCGCTCGCCAGGCGGCTGGCGTAGGCGATCGACGGATGCATCGTCGCGCTTGACTCGCTGTATCCGACCGCCAGGTCGCCCAATTTGTCCATTGCAACGCTGCCCATCCAACGCGCCCTCTCATTGGGCGCGTACGTTCCCTGCTGGAAGACGACCGGCGCTCCTCCGGGATCGCGTATCTCATACCAACGTACGGCACTGGGCACCCTGACGGGCTTGCTCACCTTGATCGAGTGGTCGGCGACAAGCGACTCGTGGTCGCCGAAATTGCGATACGCCAGCCGATACATCAAACGGTCAGCGAGCGAGTCCAGGCGTACCGAGCTATCCGGCTGAGGGATACAATGGCCGCCGTCGCAGGCCGGCGTGAATGGTGCCACCGGAATGTTGATCGGTCCGGAGAACGTAGCGTTGGCCGGATTGGCGAAGTTGGCGTGAAAGCGCCACAGGTCAAGCGAATTCACGTCGTAGCTGACAAAGTAATCGGGCGAACCTGTGGGCGGCGGCGTCGAACCGTCCAGATCCGAGGGCAGCAGGCCAAAATACGAACTACCGGGCGAAAAACACTCAATCGGGGCTGACGCGCCGGCAAGCATCGCGGCGCGATCCATGGCGCACGCTTCGGGCTGCAGATAGTTTCCCAGAGCGTCGAACATGTTGAACGACAGGTAGTAGGCGTCGGGCCATACGGCAACCTTGGGATAGTCGTTGAAATCGGGCATCCGGTAGGCATAGACGTTGTAGCTGCCGGTTGCGTCCGAAGTTTTCGATACGGCAATGCACTGGTAGAAGGGCGGACCGCCCGTAACCGCGAGCTGGCTCATCAACCAGCGCCCCGCTAACTGATCGTATTTAACAATCGGATCGCCGTCGTTGTCTGCGGCGCACTGACCGCCCAGGGCGCTCCAGAGCGCGTTGCCATCGACGGGCTCCATCACCAGCACTCCCGTCGTTTTGTCGAATACGGCGAAGGATAGATTGACCCACTCGACAATCTGCGTGGCACCAACGGAAAGATTCGGGTCCGGCGGAATTCCTTCCACGAAAAACCCGGGAAGCCCGGCGCCGATGCCCTCGAAGTCAAGCCCCTGCTTGGTGGCTGACGCTGGGAGGCGGCCGCGCTGCAGCACTGGATCGAACTGCTCCGGCGCAATAAGCAACGGTACTCTGCCAAGGGGGATGGTTCTTGGCTGCCACAGCCATCGCGGGCTCGAGTTGAGGCGAGCAAGGTCACGCAGCGGCGGCGTTGTGGCGCGCGCTACCTCGATCATTACGCGTTGTGCGCCGTGCAGCGTAGGCGGAAGCTCTGCGCCTGTCGCAGGCATTGGCAGGCTGCAGAGCACGAGCAAAATCATAGCCGCCAAGCAGGCAACTGATCGGGCTACAGGGGCTGCGTACGTTGCCAGTAGCTTGCGCTGGCTTGCGAGGATGCAGCCTGGAACATAATCCATGATAAAAAGCGGAGCCATAAAGTTGCTTGATTAAGTTACCTGTCGTTGATTGAGCTGAAAAGAGCAAATACCGTGCTAGATTGCTGAGATTACGGATTGTCATATTCCGTGATCGCCAAGATGCCGCCATGGCTGCGGCCGACTGTTCCCCATCGAGGTGTCGGGCTTGACGAAAAGCGAATAAAAAACGAAACTGTCTTGTGGCCGCTTTCGCCCGCACTGCCATGGCATCGGCGCAGACAATCGCCCAACACGGTTCGGCAGCACCTTCTCAAACCGCACATCCGGCTGACATTGCAAACGTTTTTCGCGTGCGGGGGGTCGCCGACAAAATACGCCGGCTTGACGCCGGTCTTCCGGCCCTCGACGCGATCCTTGACGGAGGGATAGCCCGCGGCAGGATTAGCGAACTTGTTGGTCCGCAAAGCTCCGGCAAAAGTTCGCTGGCCATGCGTTTCGCCGCCCGTGTTACTGTGCGAGGTGAACTCGTGGCGTGGGTCGAACGCGAAGGCGTCCTCGACCCAACGGCTCTTGCCGCGGCAGGGGCCGACTTGTCGCGCGTCTTGTGGGCGAATGTCCCGCATCGGCCAAATCATGCGCCAGGGCCGCGATATTCGTCGCAGATTCGCAACACGCTTGACGGGTTTCAATTCGAAGCCAGAGACGCCGGAACGCCCCTTTTTCGCCGGCCTCATCCGGGCATGCTCGGCCTTTTTCAGGCCGCGGAGTTTATTCTCAAGGCCGGGGGATTTGGCCTGCTGGTGCTCGATGCTGGCTGCAGCATCCATCCGATTTCCGAAAGTGTTGCTTTAAGAATTGCGCGCGCCGCGGAGCAAAGCGCGACCGCCGTGCTGATACTCGCTCCGCGCCGGATCTGCGGAACCTTTGCCGCCTTGAGCCTTCTGTTCGACCGTCCGCAAGGCTGCTTCAGCCGCCCTGTAGCCGGCGCGCCGCTCCTTTTCGACGGCTTTGCGGTTGCGGCTCGAATCGCACGCAACAAGCTTGGCCGCGTGGGCAGCCGGGCGCGATGGCACGCGTTTCTCGACCGCAACTTAGGTGTATGGACGCCAACAAACGTTGGCAAAAGCCGCGCTGCCTCCGGCCCGCCGACACGCTTTATAAACGTTCGACGTGGTTTCTAGATCCGGGCAGTTGAGCCATGGTCCGCCGTATCGCCTGTCTCCTGGTCAGGGATTTTTCGCTGGCCGCGCTCGTGCGCGCAAATCCCGACTTAAGCGGCGATGCGCTGGCGCTAAGCTCTGACTATACGCCGAACGCGGGCATCCTCGCGCTTTCACCCAAGGCACGCGCTGCGGGACTGCGGCCGGCGATGACGGTTGCGCAGGCGCGGGCGATCCTGCCGGAACTTGTCGTCGTGCGGCCGTCGGCTGCGGCCGAAGACTCGGCGCGTGACGCGCTCTACGACGTTGCCGTCTCGGTCTCGCCGCTTGTCGAAGAGGGTCCGCCAGGTGTCGTGTGGCTCGACGCCGGCGGGCTCGACCGGCTCTTCGGTACTGAGGAGTCGATTGCGGCGGAGCTGGTGTGCCGCGCGAGGCGTGCCGGGATGGAGGCTTCGGCCGGTATCGCCTCGGGCAAAGAGGTCGCGCTGATGGCGGCGCGATGCGGCGGCCAGCGAAGTATCGCGCCGCATCGTGAGCAGGAGTTCCTTGCCTGGCTTCCGCTCGAAATTATCGATCCCGCAGTAGAGAGAGGTGAACTTTTTGCCTTGCTGGCGCGCTGGGGCATTCGGCGGCTTGGCGATCTCGCCCGGCTCCCGGCCGAAGCCGTAGGGACCCGCCTTGGACGGCGCGGGGCCGAGTTGGCCAGGCTGGCTCGCGGCGAAGCCGACCCGGCTCCGCTGGTGGCGCGCCGCCGTGCCGAGGAGTTTGTAGAAAAGGCCGAGCTGGAAGCGGCCGTCGATAGCCTGGAGCCGCTGTGCTTCGTGCTTAACGCGATGCTGGGGCGGCTTTTGGCGCGGCTTGCGCTGCGCGGCCTGCACGCCGGCGATCTTCAAGTTGAACTTGAACTTGACGGCCACCGGCGCGATTGCCGCCGGATCGCGCTGGCGGCCGCCGGTGCCGAGGCTCGCCCGCTCCTTGCCATCTTGAGGATCGCCCTCGAAGCCGACCCGCCGCGCACTTCGGTTGCGGCGGTTTTGCTCAGCGCCGAACCCCGTCCCGCGCGTCTCGTTCAAAGCGAGCTTTTTGCCCCACCCTCACCTGCGCCTTCACGGCTCGAAGCGACTCTTGCGCGAATAGCGGCGATCTGCGGCCCGCAACGGATGGGGACGCTGCGACCGCTCGACTCTTACCGTCCCGAGGCGGTCGCCCTTGCGCCTTTTGCGCCCCCGCCACCGTCCGCCATGCCGGCCGCGCCCGCTGACGGCGCCGATACCGCTCTTGGGTTCGTCCGGCTTGCCGTCCGCCTTATCCGTCCGGCCGAAGAGGTTGAAGTTCTGTGCACCGGAACATCGCTCGACTTCGTACGCGGCCGCAACCTCGGCGCACGGGTCGTCACGGCCGCCGGGCCATGGCGCCGATGCGGCGAATGGTGGCGCGACGAGCCGCAGGACAGCTTTGCCCGGGATTACTACGATCTCGCGCTTTCCGACGGCGGCGTTTATCGGATTTTCCGCGATTTACGCTCGGACCGCTGGTTTCTCGACGGAATTTACGACTGAGCCGCAAAATTTTGTGTGATCGTCGATGTCCGGCACCGACTATATAGAGCTTCGCGCCCGCAGTGCCTTCAGTTTTCTCGAAGGCTCCGTCTTTCCCGAAGATCTGGCTGAGCGAGCCGCCGAGCTGGGCTATCCAGCGCTTGCGCTTGGCGATCGCGACGGGCTTTACGGGATGCCCCGGTTTCATCACGCGGCCAAGCACGCCGGAATCAGGGCGATCGTCGGAGCCGAGCTGACGCTTGCCGATCGAAGCCGTCTCTACGTGCTCGTGCCCGACCGCGAGCGCTACAAAAACCTTTGCCGGATGGTGACCGCCGCGAAGCTCCGTCCTGTGGGCCCGGGAAAGGCCCGCCGCACCGGAGCATCCGCACCGCAGGCCTATCCGGAAAAAGGGAAATCTCACGTTACTCTTGAAGATTTGGAACGCTTCGGTAAAGGCCTCGTATGCCTTGCCGGCGGCGCGCTTAGCCCGCTCTCCCGCCTGCTGGTCAGAGGCGAGGACCCGCGTCCGCTGCTGGATCGAATACGCTCCGCTTTCGGCCCGGAAAACGTCTTTATCGATCTCCAACGCCATCTCGACCCCGGCGAGGAGCGGAATAACCGCCGGCTGCTTGCGCTTGCCGAAGCTACCGGCACGGCGGTCGTTGCGGCCAACGACGTATGCCACGACGGCGCCGCCCGCGACCTGCTGGATGTGCTCACCTGTATCCGCTTGCACAAGACGCTCGAGGAGGCCGGGCGCGCCCTGTGGATCAACAACGAGCGCTATCTCAAGCCGCCGGCCGAGATGGCGTCGCTCTTTCGCGATCTTCCGCGTGCTGTCCGGGCAAGCCGCGCCATCGCTGAGCGTTGCGCCTTCACGCTGGAAGACCTGGGCTATCGCTTTCCCGATTACCCGCTGCCGCCCGGCGAAAGCGCCGACAGCTACCTGCGGGCGCTGACGATGGCGGGGGCACGCGAGCGTTGGAGCTTTCCTCTTGAGGAGCGCGTTCGCCGCCAGCTCGACCACGAGCTTTCGATAATTGCCAAGCTTAAGCTTGCCGGCTACTTCCTCATTGTCTGGGACATCGTCCAGTTCTGCCGCGAAAACCGCATCATGGCGCAGGGGCGCGGCTCGGCCGCCAACAGCGCCGTATGCTACGCGCTCGGAATAACCGCCGTCGACGCGGTGCGGATGGAGCTGCTGTTCGAGCGCTTTCTCTCCGTAGAACGCGGCGAATGGCCCGATATCGACCTCGACCTGCCCAGCGGCGAGCAACGCGAGCAGGTTATCCAGTACGTATACCGGCGCTACGGCGAGCGCGGCGCCGCCATGACCGCCAACGTAATCACCTACCGCACGCGAAGCGCCGTGCGCGAGATCGCCAAGGTGCTGGGCTTTGCTCCGGATCGGATAGACCGGATGGCCAGAGTAAGCCAGCCCTACGAGTTCGGCGGCCATCGCGACGACCTGGCCGAACTGCTCGAGCGCGGCGGTTTCAATCCTCGCGCGCCCGGGATCGCACGCCTGGTTGACCTGGTCGGCCGTATCCGCGGTCTCCCGCGCCATCTCGGCCAGCACAGCGGCGGCATGGTCATCGCCGCGGGTCCGCTCGACGAGCTTGTGCCGCTCGAACCGGCAACGATGCCGGGCCGGGTCGTCGTCCAGTGGGATAAGGAAGACTGCGCAGACCTCGGGATAATCAAGATCGACCTGCTAGGGCTCGGGATGCTCGCCGTGCTCGAAGAAACGTTGGCGATGGTGCGGGAGCATGAGGGCGTAGCGCTCGATCTTGCCCGGCTGCCGGACGGCGATCCGAAGGTCTACGCGATGCTTCAGCGCGCTGACACGGTGGGGGTTTTCCAGGTCGAGAGCCGCGCTCAGATGGCGACGCTGCCGCGGATGAAGCCGCGCAGTTTTTACGACCTGGTGGTCGAAGTCGCGATCATACGGCCCGGTCCGATCGTCGGCCAGATGGTCCATCCTTACCTCGAGCGCCGCGCCGGCCGCGCTCCCGTACGCTACCCGCATCCGGCGCTCGAACCGATACTGCGGCGCACGCTCGGGGTGCCGCTGTTCCAGGAGCAGTTGTTACGCATGGCGATGGCGGTTGCGGGCTTCAGCGCGGGCGAGGCGGAGGAGCTGCGCCGCGCGATGGGGTTCAGGCGTTCAACGGCCCGGATGGAGGCGATCGAGCGCAAGCTGCGCGACGGGATGGCACGCAGCGGGGTCGCACCCGAGGCCGCCGGCGAGGTCGTAAGATCGATCGCCTCGTTCGCGCTTTACGGTTTCCCCGAGTCGCACGCGGCAAGCTTCGCGCTTATTGCCTACGCTTCAGCCTACCTCAAGTGCCATCATCCCGCGGCCTTTTTCGCCGCCGTGCTTAACTGCTACCCGCTGGGCTTTTACGCCCCCGCGACCCTGGTCAAAGACGCCCAGCGCCATGGCGTCGAGGTGCGTCCCGCCGGCGTTACACGCTCGAACCGCAGATGCACGCTCGAAAAAACTGTCTTGCGCGGAGGGCTCGCAATTCGCCTCGGGCTAAACTACATAGGCGGACTTCGCTCCGAGCTTGGCGATCGAATCGAGGCGCAGCGCGCGATCCGGCCCTTCGAGTCGATCGCCGACTTTGCGGCGCGTACGGCGCCCAGCCGCCGCGAAATTGACGCACTGGCCTACGCCGGCGCCTTCGCAGCTTTCGGTTCGGACCGCCGCGATGCGCTCTGGCAGGCGGCCGCGGTCGAGCGCGACGGACAAAGCCTGCTGGCCGGCGTCGGACCGATACGCAGCGGTCCGGCAGACGCTCCTGCCACGGCGGCCGAACGCAACGGTGCTCATCAGCCGCTGACGCCGATGACGCAATTCGAGGAAACCGCCGCCGACCTCGCCATCACCGGCCTCACGACCGGACCTCATCCAATGGCCTACCTGCGCGCGTCGCTTCGGGCGCGCGGGTTTCTGAGCGCGGCCGATCTCGCGAGCGCAAAAGACCGGCAAACGGTCAAGACCGCCGGGATTGTAATCGTGCGCCAACGCCCGGGCACCGCAAAGGGCATGCTGTTCCTTACGCTTGAGGACGAAACCGGCCTCTCGAACGCGATCGTCACGCCCGGCCTGTTCGATCGAAATCGCGCCCTGCTCCACCGCGCGCCGGTGCTCGCGATCGAAGGTGTACTCCAGAAGCGCGACGGGGTCGTTGCAATTCGGGCTCAGCACTGCGCTGCGCTGAGGCTCGATGCGCCCACTCCGCCTTCACACGATTTTGCCTAAAGGCGGCGCATCGAAGAGCATGCGCCAATCGAGTCTGCCTTCGCGCAATGATAAACTTTCCTCCCTGTGGCGAACGGTATCGGAATCCACCGCAAAGGGAGCGCCGCCGGGCTGCTTATGCGCGGAACAGCGGCGCTTCTGTGCGCCCTGATGACGTCCGCCGTGCTGCTGGCCGCGCCGGCTCCGTTAACCTTGCCCGCGGCGCGTCCGTCGGCTACTGCCTCGAGCGCGCCAAACCCGAAAGCCGCATCCACGCCTGCCGTCAAACAGGTATCTGATCAGGACGTCATTTCTTTTCTGGGCCAGGCAATCACCTGGTATCGACATCTGCAGATTGAAGAGTCGCTCGCCAACGAGCCGGCCGAGACGCTTTTCCTTGCCGACGACCGCCAGATGGCGCGCGAGGTTACGAAGCTGGCCTTCGATTACGCACATGCCTGGGCCGCAGCCTTTGGCAACGTCCTTGTCGCCACAAGCGCGTCATCCGCTGAACAGGCAGCGGGCGTTCCGCGCACAGCATTGGAGGCCACCGCTGGCATCGTAGATCTAAGCACCCACCTCACGCAGGCTCAAAGCGACCTTGTTGCCGCCCGCACGCAGGCAAACGCGCTCGCAGCCGAGCTGGCTCACGCCCCGGCTGCCAAGCGCAAGCAACTGCAGGCTCAGCTTGCCGCCGCGCGGGCCGCTTTGGTGCTCGACCAATCCCGAGTCGACTCGATGAAGGCCATGCAGGATTTTGAGCGGGCTCGGGCCGGCGGTGGGAAAAAAACCGGCCTGCTTGCGCGCATCGACGAGCTCGAGCGCTCCGTGCCGGAGCTTGCACAAGGTGCAGCGCCTGCGCAAGTCCGTGGGGTGGTGCAGCCCCAACTGACTCCACCACGTTTCGGAATCCTGGGCCTGACGGAGGAATTGATCGCCCTGTCGCGCAAGGACCAGGCGCTCGATGACACTGTCCAGTTAACCCGCCGGCTGGCCGACACCGTGGCGCGGCTGCGACCGCCGCTAATCGCCGAGCTGCAGGCTATCAATAGCCAAAGCGTAGCGTTGGTGAACCAAGCCGCGGGTGCGCGCGACCTGCCTACGATTGAACTCCATCAAAGCGAGTTCAAGGCGCTCATCACGCGCCACAAGCTGATCGTCGCCGCACTCATCCCGCTCGACAAGGCCAGCATGACGCTGAGCCTTTACACAGCCAACCTCAATCGCTGGCTTGCCGAAGTCGACCGCCGCGAACACGAGACCCTGACCAGCCTCATAGCTCGTCTGGCCGCGCTTGGCACACTCCTGCTGGTCATCTTTGGCGCCGCCGAGGTGTGGCGCCGGGTGACTTTCCGCTACGTCCAGGACGTGCGGCACCGTGACCGCATCCTGCAGTTTCGCCGTATCACTCTGGTCGCGGTGCTGGCCCTGGTCATCATGTTCAACTTCGCCAACCAGATTGGCGCGATCGCGACCGTATTGGGATTCGCGGCGGCCGGGATCGCCTTTGCGCTGCAGAACGTGATTCTGTCGGTGGCTGGCTATTTCTTTTTGAGCGGACGGTTCGGAATCAAGGCCGGCGACCGGGTGCAAATCGGGGGCGTCAGCGGCGACGTGATTGACGTCGGTCTGGTTAAGCTCAGCCTGATGGAGCTTTCAGGCGACGGCAACGACCGCCAGCCGACCGGGCGGGTGGTTGTGTTTCCCAATTCGATCGTGTTCCAAAGCAACTTCTCCAAGCAGGCGCCCGGAACGACTTTCGTGTGGAACGAACTCAGCCTGACGCTTGCTCCCGACTGCGACTACCAGCTCGCCGAGCAGCGCCTGCGCAGGGCCGTGGATGAGGTCTTCGAGCGCTACGCAACAGTGGTGCGCCACGAATATCGCGAGATGGAAAAGCATCTCAATTTGTGGCTCGAACCGCCGGCACCGCAGAGCCGTGTGCTGCTGAGCGAGAACGGCGTGCGAATACTGCTGCGCTTTCCAGTGCAGGCGCGAAGCGTCATGCAGACCACCGACGAGATTTGCCGCCGGCTGCTGGAGGTGGTTAACGAAGAGCCGCGGCTCAAGCTTGCCGCGCCAGGCACGCCCGTTATTCAGCGCGCCGAGCCGCCGGCCGAGGCGAACGCCGCGCCGGAACCGGCGAAGAACACCGGCGCGCTGGCTGAACAACCCGCCGACCCGGCGCCTCCGGCATCCCGCGGCGCGCCCGCTGTCAGGCAGCGGCTTCGGTAAAAATCCTCACCAGGCTCGCCATCACCTGGGATTCGGTGCGAGCAACCGCAACGAGCCCGCTTTTCGAAACCACTTTGAACAGGCCCGCACCGCGCGGAACCATTCCGGTAAGAGCGCGGACATCACCGTGACGCAGCCGGCGTTCCGCACTTGCGTCCACAAGCACCTCGGGCATTGACCCGAGCGCCTCGCGCAGGCCAATCAGCGACACGTTCCCGTCCGACTCAAGAACCGCCAGCGCCGCGTTCAACGCTATGGCCTGCTCCAGGCGAAAGCTTCCGCTGGCCAATCGGCGCAACCAGGCAAGGTGCGCAGCGCTTTCCAGCGCGGCACCGACATCGCGCGCCAGAGCGCGCGCGTAGGTCCCGGTCCCGCATAGCAGACGGAATGCGATGAGCGAGTCGCTTTCGCGGCGCAGTTCGAGATGGCGGACCACGACCCGCCTGGGCAGCGGAGGAGCGATTTCCCTTCCCTGGCGGGCAAGCTTATAAAGCGGCACGCCACCCCGTTTGAGAGCTGAGAAGAGCGGAGGCACCTGCTCGATTGTGCCCGTAAAGCGTGCCGCGATGGCCGAGAGGCGTTCCGAGTCAAAGGCAGGCAGCACAGCTTCGCGAACGACTCGTCCGGTTGGATCGAGTGTGTCGGTTTCGATCCCGAGCCGGATTGCACCTTCGTACTCCTTGTCGTTTTCCTGCAGAAACGGCGCCAGCTTGGTCGCCTCGCCCACCAGAATTGGCAAAAGGCCGGTGGCAAACGGGTCAAGGGTTCCCAAATGGCCCACCCGGCTCTTGCGGCCCAGCCGGCGCTTGACTTGCCGTACAACCTCCGCCGAACTCATCCCGGGGGGCTTGTCAATCAGCAGGATTCCGTCCATCGATGCATGAAGGTGCCGTGCGCTTCCTGAGGCAGCGGCGGGCGCGATAATCTCCTACGCTCAACCCCGGTTGCGGCTCTCGCGCAGGAGCTGGTCTATTCGAGCGGCCCGGTCGAACGTCACATCGAGTTCAAACTGGAACTCCGGAGCGTACCTGAGCTTAAGCGCATGACTAATGTGCGAGCGGATAAACCCCGCGGCGCTGGCAAAACCCTGAAGCGCCTCTTGGCCACGCTGGGGTCCCTCCAGATGCGAGAAGAAGACCCGGCAGTGGCGCAGGTCCGGACCCATCCGAGCTTCCGTTATGGTTACACCGCGAAGCCGTGGGTCCTTAAGGTCGCGCAGCAAGAGCCCAGCAAGCTCACGGGCGACAAGCTCGCCCAAACGCTGGGTTCGCCAACCGCTGGTCATTGGAAAAGGCTCCATGGCGCGCGCTTCTGCTGGCAGAGTGCCGCGTCAAGGTGTCGCCGCCATACTTTCCTGGCGGCAGGGTGTTGAGAAGCCGGGGATCTCGGTGCAGCAGAGGTACTGGGGCTCAAGGCCCTGCTAAAAAACCCTCTTCTTTCCTTTAGCTCTCTCCCTACGGGAGAGATTACGGTGAGGGCAGCAGGTTGGTGAAAAGCCCTTTTCACCAACCTGCTAGACGCTTGGCGCGCTGACAGGCAGGATATGGCGTTCATTGAAGAGGGCTGTTGCCGTCGCACACTGTTGCAACGGCAACACCTTTCAGCAGTTGATGAATTCGAGCAGCTCTTCACCTAGCGGTGCCAGGTTGAGCGACTCGACAAAGTTTACCACTTCGCGAAGCGCCGAATCCACGAAGGCTCGATCGCTGCCGGCCTGGCAGATGCCGAGTTCGGCACGCTGCCACAGGTCGTGCGCGTCGGATTCCGTGACCGACACGTTGAACTTGTTGCGCACCCTATCTTTTATTGCGCGCAGCACCTGGCGCTTCCCCTTGAGCGAGTTGTTGCCGGGCATGAACAGGGTCAGCCTGAGTATCCCTACGACCATCGTCAAGCCCTCCGCCCCGGGATTCCGGCGTTGCGCCCGAGCGCCGCACCGGCGCTACGCTGCACTGCTAGCCGTATTGCTCCCTTCGTGGCCGCCGCGGGCGCGCCGCCCTCAGGTCTGAAGCTGTTTTTCGATAACGCCCGGGGAGGCAACCGGCGGTTCGGAGCGCGGCGCTCCGAGCTTGCGCGCCACCGCCTCCAGTTCGAAGACTTCAAGGACGTCGCCCGGCTTAACGTCGTTATAGTTCTCGAGCCCGATACCGCATTCATAGCCCGAGAGGACCTCGCGAGCGTCTTCCTTGAACCTTCTTAGCGAGCCGACTCTGCCCGTCCAGACGACGCGCCCGTCGCGCACCAGCCGCGCTCGCGCGCCGCGCGTCACCTTGCCATCGACCACCATCGAACCGGCGACCGTGCCACCCGGCACGTTGAAAGTCCGGCGTATTTCGGCGCGACCCACCGCTTTTTCACGATAAGTCGGCGCCAGCATTCCCTCCATCGCCTGGCGCATCTCGTCGATCGCTTCGTAGATAACCGTGTAGAGGCGGATCTCAACGCCTTCCTTCTCGGCCAGCGCCGCCGCCTTCTGCTCAGGACGAACGTTAAAGCCGATAACGACAGCACCGGATGCCGAAGCCAGCGCGATGTCGGTCTCCGAGACCGCGCCTGCAGACATATGGATCACGTCGAGCTTGACCTCGTCGGTTGACAAACGGCGCAGTGCCTCGGCGAGCGCTTCGACCGAGCCGTGAACGTCGCCCTTCAGAACGACCTTGAGCTCCTTCACCTCGCCAGCCCGCATCCGCTCGCTCAGGTGCTCGAGCGACACACGGCTCGTCTTCTGCAGTTCGCCCTCGCGCTGCTTGGAGCGGCGAAACTCGGCTACCTGCCTGGCTTTGGCCTCTTCAGCTACGGCGACGAACGCGGTGCTCGGCTCAGGCACACTGGATAGCCCGAAAATTTCCACCGGCGTCGAGGGACCAGCCGACTCAAGGCGCCGCCCGCGATAGTCCTGCATCGCACGCACCCGACCGTGCGAAGCGCCGCATACGAACGGATCGCCTTGGTGCAGCGTGCCTTCCTGGATGAGCACGGTCGCAACCGGGCCGCGCCCCCGGTCGAGCTGCGACTCGATGACGGTGCCGCGCGCGGGCCGCTTGGGATCGGCCTTGAGCTCCATCAAGTCCGCCTGGAGCAGGATCATTTCGAGTAGCCGGTCGATTCCAGCGCCGGTGCGGGCTGAAACCGGCACCACGATGGTCTGGCCACCGTAATCCTCCGGGATTAGCTCATGCTCGGAGAGCTGCTGCTTGACGCGCTCGACGTTGGCCTCGGGCCGGTCGATCTTGTTAAGCGCCACAATCACCGGGACCTGGGCCGCGCGGGCGTGGTTGAGCGCCTCGACGGTCTGAGGCATCACGCCCTCGTCGGCCGCAACCACCAGAACAACAATATCGGTCACCTTGGCGCCGCGCGCCCGCATCGCAGTGAAAGCCTCGTGTCCGGGCGTGTCAACGAAGGTGATTGTGCGGCCGTGCCACTGGGTAGTGTAAGCGCCGATATGTTGGGTGATGCCACCGAACTCCTCGGCTGTAACACTGGTGTTGCGAATAGCGTCGAGCAACGAAGTCTTGCCGTGGTCAACATGCCCCATCACGGTCACAACGGGCGGCCGCTCGACGGGCTCACCGGGTTCCTCTTCCGCCGCCTCGATCGCCGCTTCAACGTCGAAGGCGACGTTTTCTACCGTGTAGCCAAACTCGCTTGCCACCAGCGTTGCGGTGTCGAGATCCAGCATCTGGTTGAGCGTCGACATCACGCCCAGATCCATCAGCTTCTTGATGATCTCAGCGGCCTTCACGCCCATGTTGCGCGCCAGGTCGCCGACCGTAACGCCCTCTGCAATTCGCACGACGCGCTTGGACGCCTTGGGCGTCGTAATTTCGGTTTTGCGCTGCTCCTTGCCTGGCAGTGCCCGGCGCTTCTTGGGGACTCGCAGTCCGCGAATCTCGCGCTCCGCTACGACATCGCCAACGTTCTTGCGTATAACGCGCTTTTTCTTGGGCTGGCGAAGACCGGGCTTGCCCGTAGCAGGCTCGATCGCGGCCGGCTCCTCGACCGGCGCGGGCGCGGGTGGCGCTGGCGCAAAACGCCCGGTCTGCGCGGGACGGCCAGCCTGACCAGGCCGCGTGGCCGGGGCGGGCCGGACTCCTGTTGCTGGACGGGCTGGGGCGCGCGTCAAATCGATTTTACCAAGGACCTTGGGGCCTTGTTGCCGATCGTCAAGCGAGGGTGCCGAGGCGTGGGTCGAGCCGGTAAGGTTGATGACCCTGCGCTCCGGGCTAATGACCTGGACAGTAGGTCTCATCGTCGGTCCGGCCGGTCGTCCGGCTCCTGGTTGACGGGCTCGCCCGGCGGCTTCTTCAGCAGCTACCGCCGCAGGCGCAGGCTTTTGCACCTCAAGATGCGGCTCGCTGGGTTTCGTTGCGGATTCTAGGTCCAGCCTAGCCGGCGCTGCCGCGGCAGGTTCGGCTTGAAGCGGAGCGGCTGCTGCCGCCGCCTCAATAGCCTGGGCAGTGGGCGCCGTCACCGGCGGTATCTCGGGCTCGAGAAAGGCGCCCAGGCCGATCGGCTCACTGGAAAGGGCCTGCTCGCCGCTGGCGGAAACACTCAAGTCAAGCGAGGGGGGTTCCTCCCCGAAAGGAGAGATGAAGGGCGCCGCAGACACCTCGTCGGGTTCAAAGTGAAAAGGCTCTTCGGCCGGAGCCGCCGATGCGGCCGGCTCGGCCTCGGCGTGACGGCGACGGACGACGGTCGCCGTGAGCCGCTTTTCGACCACTTTGCCTGCGCTGGTTTCGACCACGGTCTCACGACGAAGCGCCGAGACCCGATTAGCCTGCTGTTCGAGGTCTGTCCGAATCCGCTCCGCCTCTTCGGGCGTTAGCAGACTCGATTCCGAATGAGCATGGCCGAGCTTCAGACGGTCAATACTCGTCAGTACGTCCTCCACAGGGACGTTCCATTCGTGAGCCAGGGTCTTGATACGTTTACGAGCCATCCTTCTTATGTTATTCGACTAATGCCTTGTGATCCAAACACGCCGCAGCAATCAGTGCAGCAGCGCGTTCCCGGTCTTCACGGGCGGGAGCGCATCCCAGCGAGCGAAACTCCTTCCTCTTGGACCGAACGAAACCCTCGAGGCATCGAGCGTCGGGATGGAGATAGCCGCCCCGTCCCGGGCTACGCCCCTGGAAGTCCGGTTTAAGCACCCCGCCAATCGAAACCAGCCTTATCATCCGCTCCTTATCGTCACGCTTCCAACAGCCGAGGCATGTTCGTTTCGGCCTATGAAGATTTAACTCCGCGTTCATACTCCAGCGTCTCGCCTGCTTGCTCCTCAACGCTGTTGCCGGCTGCCCCCGAGGCGTCCTGCGCTGCCGCGTGCTCTCCGCTAGCCGCGGCTTGCTCGCCGGCGCTGCCCGGCTCAACATCGACCGCCTGAGCAGCTTCCTGCGCGGGTGCGGCCTGCTCCGCCGCGGCACGCGCTTCGGCCTCCTGATGCAGCCGTTGCTTCTCGGCCACCCAGGCTCGCGCTGCGGCGATTAGCTGTCTTGCGCGCTCGGCGCTGATCCCCTCGACGGCAAAGGTCTCGTCGTCGGCCTCGGCAAGCTGTTCGGCAGAGCGAAAGCCCCACTGATAGAGCAGTTCGGCGTTGATGTCGCCGATACCGGGAATGGCGTTGAGTGATGCGCGTGCCGAACGCGCCTCGTCCTCGGCTTCGGTCTCGCTGCGGACGTCGAGCTTCCAGCCGGTAAGTCGATGGGCCAGGCGGACATTCTGCCCGCGCTTGCCTATCGCCAGGGCGAGTTGATCGTCGGGAAGGATCACCTCCATGGCCTTCTCGTCTTCGTCCACGATAACCTTCGAAACCTTGGCCGGCGCCAGCGCCCGGCATACCAATTCCGCCTGGTCACTGGTCCACGGGATGATGTCGATCTTTTCGCCGCGCAGCTCCTGGACCACCGCCTGCACCCTGGTGCCCTTCATCCCGACGCAGGCGCCCACAGGGTCCACGTCCGAATCTTTCGAATAGACGGCGACCTTGGCCCGGACGCCCGGCTCGCGCGCGCATTGCCGGATCTCGACGATCCCTTCGTAAATTTCCGGGACCTCCTGCTCGAAGAGCTTGCAGAGGAACTCGTTGGAGGTTCTCGTAAGCAGGATCGAAAGGCCTTTTTCGGTCAGTTCAACCTCCTGTATGAGTGTGCGGATGCGATCGCCGGGGCGATAGCGCTCGTGCGGGATCTGGTCCTTCTCGAGCAGGCTGGCCTCGGTGCGACCGAGGTTTACGATCATATTTTTGCGTTCAAGACGCTGGACGATTCCGGAAACGATCTCGCCGCGGCGGTCTTTGAACTCGTTGTAGATCTGCTTGCGCTCGGCGTCACGGATATGCTGATAGAGGTTCTGCTTGGCGGCCTGGGCGGCGATTCGGCCCATGCTCGCCGTATCGAGCTTCATCAGCATTTCGTCGCCGACCTCGGCCTCCGGATCGTATTTCTCGCGCGCCTCCTGAGCGCTCAGCTCGGCCGACGGGTTGGTCACGTGCTCGACGACCTGCTTGATTTCGAACAGTTCGACCTCGCCCAGTTCCTGGTTGTAGCGCGACTCGATTCGGTGGTCGGGGCCGAAAGTGCGCCGCGCCGCAGAATGCATCATCTCCTCGATCGCGTTAATCACGATCGCCCTGTCAATCCCCTTTTCCTTGGAAACCTGCTCGATAACCCGGTTAAGTTCGGCCTGCATCGCGTCCCTCTTCGGTCAGCTTCATCAAGCGCGTCCGCGGTTTTGCCGCACCGTTCGCCGCCTGGCCAGCTTCGTACACACCAGCGCCGCCAGTAAAACCGGCGAATACCAACCTGTGTCAACTATCGAAGTCGTGCTCGTAGTTCGCCTCTTCCAGTTCGTCGAACTCAATCTGCTGCCGGCGTCCGCTGATTTCGTCGTCCAGCTCGATCCCTTGATCACTTATTGCAATCAGGGTGCCCTTGAACACCTTCTGGGCACCCGCCGGCCGCCGGGTTCTCACCCGTATCCGCCGACCGCGAAAGGACTCGAAATGGTTGAGCTTGCTGAGCGGCCGATTGATCCCCGGCGAGGCTACTTCCAGATTATAGCTGCCCTCGATGGGGTCGTACACGTCCAACAGGTCGCCGACGACGCGGCTTAGCCGCTCCAAATCGTCAAGCCCGATTCCACCCTCCGGACGGTCAACCAGCAGCCTCAGCAACGATCGTCTGGCGCCCTTGCGGTACTCGACCGTGACCAGCTCGTAACCCGCGCGCTCGATATGAGCTTCCAGCAGGTCCGCAACCTTGCGCGCCACCGGATGAAGTTGCACAACTCTCACGGGCGTGTTTTCGGGCCGTTTCGCCCGCAACCAGAACTGTTATCCGGCCGGGTAAACCGCGCTGTGCTTAAAAATCAACAAAAAAGTGGGCTGAGGCCCACTCGTAAATAGGCTACCATTTTGATGGCGGAGCCTTCAAGGCGCCATCCTCCGCACCGTCCAACGCTTTGTCACCGATTGGCGCCCCGCGGGCGCCCCTGGTATCCCAGCCGTGATGCGGCAACCCGGGACGCAGCGGCTTGACCCTACGGGCGCCTTTGCGGAAGCCGGGCTGCAAGCGCCGCTACTACTCTTCCTCGCGTAAACGCGACAGGACCGAGAGATCTTCCAGCGTCGTCGTATCGCCCAAGGTCTCGTCACCGGCAGCTACCTGCTTGAGCAGACGGCGCATGATTTTGCCGCTGCGAGTCTTTGGAAGCGCCTCGGTGAAGCGCACGTAGTCAGGACGGGCAAGCGCCCCGATATGCTTTGCCACGTGCGTGCGAAGCTCCTCCCGTAGCCCGTCAGTCCCTTGCTTACCAGAGATAAGGGTTACAAAAGCAGCTACCGCCTGACCCTTGAGATCGTCAGGCCGGCCCACAACCGCAGCCTCGGCGACCGAAGGATGCGACACCAGGGCGCTTTCGATCTCCATCGTGCCCAGCCGATGGCCGGCGACGTTGATGACGTCGTCGACGCGGCCCATAATCCAAAAATAACCATCTTCGTCGCGCCGCGCCCCGTCGCCGGTAAAGTACACCCCGTCGATTTGGCTGAAATACTGGTCACGATAGCGCTGCGGGTCGCGGAACAAGGTCCGCAGCATACCCGGCCACGGCCGACGGATGACCAGTAGCCCGCCATGATTCGCCGGTACCGGCCCTCCCTGGCGGTCCACAACCTCGGCCACCACCCCCGGAAGCGGACGCGTCGCCGACCCCGGCTTGGTCACCGTTACCCCGGGCATCGGGCTGATCATGATCGCGCCCGTTTCGGTCTGCCACCACGTATCGACGATCGGACAGCGCTCCTTGCCGACGACCCTGTGGTACCACATCCAGGCTTCGGGGTTGATGGGTTCGCCGACCGTGCCCAGCAGGCGCAAACTCGACAAGTCGTGTCTTTCGACCCAGGAATCGCCCCACTTGACGAAGTTTCGAATCGCCGTGGGTGCAGTATAGAAAATGTTCACCCGGTACTTCTCGATAATCTGCCAAAAGCGGTCGTTTTCCGGGTAATTGGGCGCGCCTTCGTAGGCCACCAAGGTCGCTCCCGCCGCCAGCGGCCCGTAAACCGTGTAGCTATGCCCGGTGACCCAGCCAATATCGGCTGTGCACCAGAAAACGTCCTCATCGCGCAGGTCAAACACCCAACGCATCGTCATCAAAGTATGTACCAGGTAGCCGCCGGTCGTATGAACCACGCCTTTGGGTTTTCCGGTGGTCCCCGAGGTGTAGAGCGTGTAGAGCGTGTGCTCGGCGTCAACCGCAACAGCCTCGCAATGCGGGCTCTGTCCAGGAACGACCTCGTGCCACCAGAGGTCACGTCCCGGCCGCATTGCGACGGCGTTACCCACCCGGCGCAGCACCAGGCATTTTTCGATCGAACTCGTGCGCGCCAGAGCGTCGTCCACATTGCGCTTGAGCTCAACCGCCTGGCCGCGGCGCCAGCCGCCATCGGTCGTGATACAAAGCTTCGCTTCGGCGTCGTTTATTCGGTCGGCCAAAGCGTCCGCCGAGAATCCTGCAAACACAACCGAGTGGATCGCGCCGATCCGAGCGCAGGCAAGCATCGCGACAATCGCCTCGGGCAGAACCGGCATGTAGATGGCAACCCGATCGCCCGCGCCGACGCCGAGAGCCTTGAGCGCATTGGCGCATCGGCCGACCTCTTCGGCGAGCATCTGATACGTGAGCACGCGCGAGTCGCCCGGCTCGCCCTCCCACAAGAGAGCCACTTTGTTGCGCCGTGGGCCGTTCAGATGCCGGTCAACGCAGTTGTGGCAGGCGTTGAGCTTTCCGCCCACGAACCACTTGACGAAGGGAAAGTTCCACTCGAGCACCCGATCGAAAGGCTGAAACCAGTCGATTTCGCGGGCGCATTCGGCCCAGAAAGCGTCGGGCTCCTGCTCCGCACGCCGGCAGAGCGCTTCGTACTCGGCAAGAGTCTTGATCCACGCACGCTCACTGAACTGCCTGGACGGCGGAAATTTGCGTTCCTCGCGAAGCGCCGAGGTAATCTCGGCAGGATCGTTCACGCTCATGACATCTACAACCTCCCGCGCGCCTCGCGCGTCTTGAGGCTTAGGTAAAGCGTCGCGGCATCGCCGATCTCGCGGCGGGCCGAGCGAATCTGGCGCAGCCGCTCCACAAGCTCGGTTTCGACACTCGGCATAAACTGCGCCGCCAACTCGACCGCCCGCGCTGCCCAGCGCAGTACGATCCGCCCCTCGGGTCCGCCAAAGTCGTCAAAGAACCATCCGCAACTGGTCAGTGCCGCAGCCGCCGCTCTTTCCATTTCGAAAAGCGTCAGCGCCTGCTCGCGATCATGGGTGCTGTGCAAGCCATGTTCAGTAAAAAACTTCTCGTGAACCTCAGCTCTCTGGTCCAACGCCAGAATTATGGACCGCGCCAGTGCTGCCTCGGGATCGGAAACGATACCGGCAGCAAACCGCTGGTAAACGAAATAGGCATGGTTCGCAACGAATTCCATCGCGGCTCGCAGCGGAGCCCGCCAGTATTGCGAAGTTCCCGCAGTTAGCCGGCATCCGCAGTCCGCACGCCATCGCTCGACGCCATGCGCGCAGCTCCACGAACTGGCCGCCTCGATACGGAAACCTCCTACCGCCTGGCTGCGGGCCAGATACTCGGCACAGTTGGTCACTACGATATCGTCGCGCCGCTCAAGCAACAGCATCGCCCGCGCCAGCTCGGCCGCGCCGTTGCGCTTGTGATGGCCGAAGGTCTCGCCGTCGGTTGCAATAAGCAGCGCGGCTCCGGGCCTGAGCGCCAGAGCCCGGTTCGCTATTGCTTCGGCGAACCGCTCGCCGTCGCTAACCAGGTCGTTGAAGGCAACCTCGGCTGAGAGCCCGCGATCGAAGCGCATCACAGTAAGACTAAGGTCGCCTTCGTTCCACTGGAAAGGACCGGCCTCGATGCCGTCGCCCACAGGCTCGTAATACCCTTGGTCGGCGCCCAGGATGACGAAGCGCATGCCGGCGCGGGCTACAGCCCGCAGCGTTGCCTGGTCAGCCGCGCACTCCGGCAGCCATATGCCTTCTGGCCGCCGGCCAAACCGGTACTCGAAATCGCCGATGCCCCAGGCGATCTCGAGGGCGCGGTCGCGCTCCGAGAGAAGCGGCAGGATGGAATGGCTGTAGGACTGGGCGATAGCGTTGCCGTGGCCGTTGCGTTGGCCAGCGCTCATCTGGTCGGCCCGGCGCATCGCGCGGTACGCAGCCTGTCCGTGGCGTTCGAGCCAGGCAGCCAGCGTCGGACCGGCATCGAAACTCAGCATCTCGTAGTTGTTGCGGACGTGGACGACGTGGCCTTCCATCGTATGCGCGTGAGCGTTGGCCGTGTAACACTCGCTCAGGATGCGCTCGTTCCAGTTCTCGAAGGGCTGCGCGCCGGGTTCGGGGCTGATTCGGCCGGTCCAGGGGCTCTCGCGCGGCGGCTGATAAAAGTGTCCGTGAATGATTACGTAGCGGGGTTCCATCATTGACTCAGGTTCGTTTGATGGGGATTCGGCCCTCATCGGTGATTACGCGGCTCGCGAGCACGCAACTTCGGATACCATCTGAAAGTCGATCCCACAAGCCGCTTTGGCTGTGCCCTGTAGCGCTCCCGTTCGTCACAGGTGGCGCATCGCCGAACCGCCGTCGACGAGCAAAGTAGCACCTGTGATGTAGCTGGCGGCGTCCGAGGCCAGGAACAGGCACGGGTAAGCGATTTCTTCAACCGTGCCGAAACGTTGCAGCGAGCGCGAATTAACCATTGCTTGCCGTATAGTTGGATTCGGCCAGGTGCGCTCGGCGGCGCCCGGGGTCTCGATGGGGCCCGGGGCGATGCAATTGACTCTGATGCCGTGAACGCCCCATTCGGCTGCGTGCGACTGCGTGAGGTTTATCACCCCCGCCTTGGAAGCGCCGTAGGCCGACATCGCCGGTGAGGCATGGGTTCCGGCGACTGAGGAGAGGTTGATTATGGCGCCGGCGTTTTTCTGGGCGATAAACTGCCGGGCGGCAGCGCGAGAGGCGAAAAAAACCCCGCTTAGGTTTATTTCGACCACTGCCTTCCAGCCGTTGGGAGAAATGTCGAGGCTGGGGCTGGCGATGCTCGCGCCGTGATTATTGACCAGCACGTCGAGGCGTCCGAAATGACTGACCGCCGACGCCACGATGCGCTCGCACGCCTGCGCGTCGCGAACGTCCACCACCTCGAGCTCGCAGCGGCCGCCCTCGCGCCGGATAGCGTCGCGCACGGGCTCAAGATGTTCGAGCTTGCGGCTGGCGATCAGCACCGGCGCGCCGCGCATCGCAAATTCGCGCGCGATCGACATTCCAATCCCGGTGCCACCGCCGGTGACGATTGTAACCTTCCCCTCGACCGAAAACGGGTTCTTCACGATGTGAGTGCCTCCTGCCGCTGCCTTGAAAGGCCGTTCGGAGCCGCCCTGCTTATCTTCCGATCGCGATCTCCGAAGCGGCCTAGTTGTGGCTTTTGCCTTCTCCTGACGCATCCATCCGCGATCTAGAAAACGCTGCCTTTGAGCCAGCCGTTTATCAAGCGCACTGATGACGTGACTTACCCGGCCCCCGCTTATCGTCCAAGGCGCGTCAGCGCGGCACGCGCCTGCTCGGCGATCGTAGCATTGGCCGCTCCGGCAAGCTTAGCGGCTCTGCGGTAATGCGTACGGGCTTGGGCGCGTTCACCCAGCGCATCGAAGGCGCGCGCCACGTCGAATTCGGCCTGCGGGCTCGAAGGGCATGCGGCGACTGCGTCCTGAAAGTATCCAAGCGCCGTCGAGTAGTCATGCGCAGCAAATTTCTCCGCCCCGCGACGGCTCGCGCTTTGCCTTACGGACTCTTCGCACCGCTTGGCCGGCGCGTACGAGGTGCTGGCACTCGTCCGCGCCTGAAGTTCGGCGATTTGCTTCTGCTGCTGCGTAATAAGCGCCTGCTGCGCGGCGACCTGGCGCCGGTTCTCCTCGATGCCCTGCTCTCCAAGGCAGCCCCAGAGCCCAAATACCAGCATTGCCGCGGCGACTACCGGCGATACCCACCGGCTTCTCCCCATGTCCTTACTTAGCCGCGAGGAAGCCGCGGCTGTCAACGCTGCCGGGACGCTTAACCGTCACCGATCCTCCGCGCTAGGCTCAGGAAGCATGCGGGCGTGGCGCCCGGCACGTGTTCATAGCAGGCCGCGCGTGAACCTTACGGCGCCGCGCCCCGTCACTGAAAAGGAGGCGGATACATGGCCATCGCAGTGATAGCTGGCGTAGGACCCGGGCTCGGAGCGTCGCTGGCCAGGCGATTTTCGCACGGCTACGACGTTGCGCTGCTTGCCCGCAGAGCCGATTACCTGGAGGCACTCGCCCGGGAAATCCGCGAAAGCGGGCGCGTCGCATGCGAGTTTCCAACCGACCTCTCGCGGCCGGACGAAATCGTGCGCACCTTCGCGGCGATCCGTGACCGGCTCGGCCCGGCAGACGTACTGCTCTACAACGCCGGATCGG